>JAJFTP010000027.1 GCA_021372895.1 Synergistaceae bacterium | reverse complement strand
CAGTTCTGCAGCAGAAGGTTGGCCAGCTCACGATCGAGTGTGACTGGCTCAAAAAAAAATATAACGAAATCTTTGGTACCGAAGGAGCGACTAAAACTAGTTTCTACAGAAAACAAAAAGCTGACGGTTAAGAGACAGTGTGAACTGGTCGAGGTGAATCGCAGCAGCGTTTACCGCAATCAAAGCCGGGATCTATCCGATCCGACACACGGAGAGTCTGCGGAAAACCTGGACATCATGAAAATCATTGATAAGACACATATGGCGAAGCCGGCCTGGGGATATCGCAAAATGACAGACTATCTGCGAAATCATTACGGCTGCAAAGTCAACAGGAAACGCGTACGCCGCCTGATGCGGCTGATGGATATTATCGCGTTATATCCGGGGCCTAACCTGAGCAAAAAGTATCACGCACAATATGTACGGCCATATCTGTTACGCAATCTGATGATCGATCATGAGAATCAGGTCTGGGGTGTGGATATCACCTATCTGCCGTTTAAGAAAGGTTTTATGTACTTGTTTATCATCATCGACTGGCATACTCGCGGGATCGTGGACTATGAGATCAGTTACACATTGGAAAAGGAATTTGTATTACGCTGTCTCCGTCGTGCTCTCTGCCACCGTAAACCGGAGATCATCAACTCCGACCAGGGCAGCCACTTCACCAACCAGGCCTACCTGGATCTGATGGAGAGCAACGGAGTCATGATATCAATGGATGGCAAAGGCCAGGCGTTGGACAATGTTCGCACAGAACGTTTTTTCCGCAGCTTGAAATACGAGGATATCTACATCAACGAGTACATCACGCCAAAGGAGATGATCGCAGCGGTCAACAAATACATTTATGACTACAACACGATCCGCCCCCATGCATCGCTGGGGGGACTTACTCCCGATGCTTTTGCCCGGCAACAAAAGACCCAAGCAGCCTAATGAAAGGAGTTATTCGGATCATCTTAAATTCTGTGTCTTGACATTGGGGGGCACTTTAACTCTCCGTGTGTCGGATCGGATAGTTCCCGGCTTTGATTGCGGTAAACGCTGCTGCGATTCACCTCGATCAGTTCGCACTGTCTCTTAACCGTCAGCTTTTTGTTTTCTGTAGAAACTAGTTTTAGTCGCTCCTTCGGTACCAAAGATTTCGTTATATTTTTTTTTGAGCCAGTCACACTCGATCGTGAGCTGGCCAACCTTCTGCTGCAGAACTGTGATTTCGCGTTCTTTAGCCTCTATTTCCCTGGAACTGTCTGTTTCACCGCGCTGGAAAACTTCAGCTGCATGCTCCTGGAATTGTTTATGCCAGCCACTTAGGGTCGCCGGCGATATTTGATACTTCTCGGCAAGTTCATTGAGCGTGTGCTGTCCGCTTAGCAGTTCCAGTACGACCTTCGATTTGAATTCTGGATTGTAGGTATTTTTCTTCTTCTTCATCATCATCTCATTATTATATTCGGTTCAACCATATTTTTCATGTCTCATTTCTTGGGAGCATTATAAAATGACAAAGTTTGAATTTGTGGATAATAATATATATTTTGTCATTTCATTATATATTAAAGTTGACAACAAGGAATATATGCTTGAAATGGTAACTGAATTGAACGATGAAACTCTTTTTGGCGCATACGGAAAAAATGAGTTTATCAAAACCATTGAAGAGTACAACAGAAAATTATATATTGACAGCTTAACCGGTGCGTATAACAGATATTACTATGATGAACAATTAAAAAAATCACTTCGTGTAAGTGCGGTTGCAATGATGGATGTAGATAATTTCAAGGAAATTAATGATACTTTTGGGCACGCCGTAGGCGATGAAGTTTTGAAGGAAATTGTAAAAACTATCTCTTCTTTTATCAGGCCTGTCGATACTGTGGTAAGAATGGGCGGGGATGAGTTTTTGCTGACCTTTCAGAATATTTCCAAAGAAGCCCTTGAAAACAGACTGGAAAACATCCGGCAGGGTGTTTCTACAATTGTTTTAGCTAAACATCCTGAACTTAAGGTATCTGTCAGCATTGGGGCTGTATATGATGAGATATCCGCTGCTGAAAAGAGCGAATTGGCTGATAAATGCTTATACAAAGCAAAAATAAACAAAAACGCTCTAGTTGTCTGCCAAGAATAAGGATATACCGTCCTTAGCGGGGCGGTTTTTAAGTGTTTCTCCATATAGATGTTTCCTATGCATGATATATTCATCATATACACCTCAGAGTTACCTTAGTGCAAAGGAGTGATATTGATGTGGTGGGGAGCAGCTGGAAACGGATACCATATGCCATACGGAATGTTTATGATGCCCCTGTTTTTCCTTATATTAGTTGTGATTGTAATTTACTTCTTCAATCGCAATAATAGATCACATGACGACCATCAATTTACCTATTACGAGAAGAAAGATGAAGTATTAAAAGAAATACAGGAACTTAAAGAAGAAATCCGAGAGCTAAAGAAAGAGAAAGAAAAAGAAAAAGAATAACCACGATACATCGTAAGCGTCAAATATCCCGGACCTGGATATCATCCAAGGGTCCGGGATATTATTGTCTGCAGAGCCTGATGATCTCTTCGTGATTGGTCATGATACGACCTCCTGTAATGCATTTGCATCTTGTGATGCTAAAGGAAGTCCATGCACCATCTCAGCGGTCTATATGCACCGTTCCAGGCAGCGTATTCGATTTGCGCGCAAAAAGTACTAGAATTGAGAAAAATTGCTCAAGAGTCATTTGCTCCGAATTTTCCCGTCTGCGGAGTGATAAAACACCATTTTACAGAGCTCAAATGACTTGACAGCACCGGTGTATTAGTTATAATGTCTCTCGTGCTTCGGCAGAGGCAGTAGGGCGTGCGCCTGTAGCTCAGCCGGATAGAGCAACTGCCTTCTAAGCAGTGGGCCGGGGGTTCGAGTCCCTTCAGGCGCGCCACTCATTCAGATGAGTGTGAATTTGCAGGTATATGGTGAGCGTAGCTCAATTGGTTAGAGTACCGGACTGTGGCTCCGGTGGTTGCGGGTTCAATTCCCGTCGCTCACCCCACTTTTATTTTTGTGATAATCTGAGGATATGTTTTTTCAGATGGATCGTTAGCTCAACTGGCAGAGCACCTGACTCTTAATCAGGGGGTTACAGGTTCGATTCCTGTACGATCCACCATTTTTTGTGTCGCTATGTTGCTATATACTGGATCGTTAGCTCAACTGGCAGAGCACCTGACTCTTAATCAGGGGGTTACAGGTTCGATTCCTGTACGATCCACCATTCTTTTATCAACATAGACCGCATTATAAGCGCAGCTTATAAAATCCCTTTCTAAATGAAGAATATCATCTCGCATATATCTTTATAAGATTGACTGAAATATTAAATCACATAGCTTCTTCATATTTCCTTATATTTCCTTCGTAACTTCTTCAAACTATTAAGCTGAACTGTAAATTAAAGTTTGAAAAGAAAAATTTTCCCGTATTAACAGCACTTGACAGAAATTCCGTCTTCCAGTTGTATCACGGCATAAAGCCGGATATTCTTGTAACTGAACTAATGCTGCCACGTATGAGTGTTCTTGATGCCTGCCGTCAAATTATAAAAAAACAGTGAAACTACTATATTTATGCTCACAGCCAGAGATGCGGATCAGGTTCATCTGACTTGAACCAGCTTATACATTGAGCAATCGGCACGCTGTAACCACTCACGTTGGAACGGAATATTTCCATTCATGCAAAACTGCTGCCAGTCCCAGCCTTGATCCTGGATTGAAGGCATATCAGCCAGGCTATTTACAATCTGCTTATGAATGCGATCCGTTAAACACAACAAAACGGGGATATAATAGCAAGTAGCTACAAGGCACTATATTCTTCCGATACAAATGCAGGTTAATTAAAAGCATCTGTACATACTTTATTAAGCTGAAGCGAAATATTAAAGCAGAAGCTTAACATGCGCTGGAAATAAATATTCAACAATAGATTGCCCAAAAGGAGGCTTTTTATGGATAACACATACACTTGTCCAATGCACCCAGAAGTGCTGTCGGATCACCCGGGATATTGTCCCAAATGCGGCATGACTCTGGAACTGAGAACTCCAACAGCCGGTATTGACGATGCTGAGACTGCCGAGCTTAAGGATATGACGCTCCGGTTCTGGATCGGGACAGCTCTGGCGTTACCGGTATTTTTTCTTGCCATGGCGCATTTATTTCCCGGTGTTGGTAATCAGGACTGGATTAATGGCCATGCCTCACGTTGGATTCAGTTTGTGCTTGCTACTCCTGTTGTTTTATGGTCAGGGAAACCGTTTTTCATACGTGGCTGGCAGTCAGTTGTTACATGGAATTTAAATATGTTCACTCTTATTATGATAGGAGTAAGTGCCGCTTTCTCATTCAGTATATTGGCAATGCTCGCTCCAAAATTGTTTCCACAAACAATGCAACACAATGGAATGGTCGATATCTACTTTGAAGCTGCCGCAGTTATCATTGTACTGGTCCTTCTGGGCCAGGTACTGGAGCTTCGTGCTCGCAGCAGAACTGGCAGCGCCATTAAAGCACTGCTGGATCTTGCTCCTCGTATTGCACGGGAAGTAACAGCAGAAGGAGATATTGAGATTCCTCTTGAACAGGTTAAAGTCGGTTCTCATCTTCGGGTTGTTCCGGGTGATAAGGTGCCTGTCGATGGAACTGTAATTGACGGACATTCCAACGTGGAGGAGTCTATGATCACAGGTGAACCGCTTCCGGTGGAAAAAAACGTCGGGGATAAAGTAACTGGCGGAACAGTCAATGGACAGGGCAGTTTTATAATGAACGCTGAGCGTATAGGAAGCAACACGCTGCTTGCTCAGATCGTCAATATGGTGGCTGAAGCACAGAGGAGCAGAGCACCTATCCAGGGACTCGCAGACAAAGTTTCGAGTGTTTTTGTCCCACTTGTCGTGGCTGTTTCTATTTTTACATTCGGGATCTGGATGATGATAGGCCCTGAGCCTAAGCTTTCACATGCTATAGTCAACGCGGTCGCGGTACTGATTATAGCTTGTCCCTGTGCCCTTGGCCTGGCTACCCCTATTTCAATTATGGTGGGCATTGGACGCGGGGCACAGGCAGGAGTGCTTGTGAAAAATGCAGAGGCGCTGGAGTTGTTAGATAAAGTCGATACTATTTTAGTAGACAAGACGGGAACTTTGACAGACGGAAGGCCTGAACTCACCGATGTATTCCCTGTTAATGGCTTTGAAGAACAGGATCTTTTAATGTTGACGGCTTCATTAGAGCAGGCCAGCGAACACCCGCTTGCTGCAGCTGTCGTACAAGGAGCAAAAAATAAAGGTATAAAGATAACGCCCGTGACCGACTTTCACTCGGAGACAGGCGGCGGAGTGGCAGGTACTGTTGATAACCGTACGGTGATGGTTGGTACGCCGATTTTTCTGCATAATGAAAAAAACACAGACCTGAAAACTGTAGAACCGTTGGCGCATAAACTACAGGATGAGGGAAAAACTGTTATATATGTCACCGTTGATGGTAAATCGGCAGGAGTACTTGCTGTTGCTGATCCCATAAAAAATACAACGGCTGCGGCAATAAAAGATCTTCATGATCTTGGGATAACTGTTGTGATGCTCACAGGTGACAACCATCGTACAGCCGCTGTAGTTGCCAAGACACTTAACATTGACGCGGTGGAATCGGAAATTCAACCGGCTGGAAAAGTGGAGTATATAAAAAAGCTTGGCGGGCTTGGAAAACATGTAGCAATGGCAGGTGACGGTATAAACGACGCCCCGGCACTCAGTGCCGCAGAAGTTGGCATCGCAATGGGCACCGGTACCGATATTGCAATGCAGAGTGCAGGTGTAACACTGATCAATGGTGACCTTAGAGGCATTGCCCGGGCCATACGCCTTAGCCATGCAACCATGAAAAACATCCGCCAGAATCTTGTCTTTGCATTTATCTATAACGCTTTGGGAATTCCAATTGCAGCAGGGGTCCTTTACCCCTACTTTGGCTTATTGCTTAGCCCCATCTTTGCTGGTGTGGCAATGAGCCTTAGTTCGGTATCAGTTATAAGCAATGCACTGAGGTTAAGATATGTAGAGTTTGAATCAAAAAATGAAAGGGGCTAAATTATGGAAAACGAAAACAGTAATGGAAAAGAAGTCATTTATACCTGTCCGATGCACCCGGAAGTACAGCAGGATCATCCCGGTAATTGTCCTAAGTGTCATATGACACTGGAACCAAAGAAATAATTGTTATAAGCAAAGAACAATTAAAACTTCAAAGCCCTGTAAATCATTTGGAAACAATGTTTTTCAGGGCTTTGAAGCAGCGTTATTCAGAAAGTTAAAAACCGAGTTGCACTATAGATAAAAGCAGGGTAAAATCTAGCCTGTTCTCTTTTTCATTGATTGCGAGAGTGGCGGAATTGGCAGACGCGCGGGACTTAGGATCCCGTGTCTACGACGTAGGGGTTCGAGTCCCCTCTCTCGCACCACTTTTTATTCTGTGTTATTCTATCCATGGTTAATGAATTTTCCAGCAGAAGAGGTGTGCTTGCCATGATACGGGGCATCGGCGTTGACCTTTGCGACATAGAACGCATGAAAAAAGCTGTCGGACGGAGCGGTTTTCTGAAGCGCATCTTTTCAGAAGAAGAGATCGACTATGCAGAGAGAAAAGCTGTCCCCGCAGCTCATTATGCCGGTGCGTTTGCTGCACGAGAGGCCCTTGCAAAGGCCGGAAGATGGGGCATTGCGAAGATGGGGTTGGAGTCATGCAGCATCAGGCGCACAGAGTTCGGACCGGAATTCATATTTACAGAAGAATTTTCGGCGAGGCTGAAAGCCGAAAAGATAGACAATGTGTTTTTAAGTATTTCTCATGAGGGCAACATTGCGGCTGCGATGGTCGTGCTGGAGGGGGAACAGTGAAAATTTATTACGACCCTGCAGATATCAGAATGGCGGATATCAAAGCTGTTGAGAAACTGGGAGTATCTTCACTGACACTTATGGAAAATGCCGGCAGGAATGCTGCCGAGGTCCTTATGCGCTCATTTTCTAAAGCAGGTAAATTTGTTGTCTTTGCAGGTCCGGGAAATAACGGGGGCGACGGATTTGTCGCTGCACGCTGTCTGCTTGCGGCAGGCAGGCAAGTTTATGTCATCACATCAGCAGAATATGATAAATACAAGGGAGATGCACTGCATAACCTTAACGCACTGAAGAAGATAAACACGCCTTACTGTGCTGTAATGTGCTCAAAACAGATGTCTGACACCGACATCATACTCCTTGTCGAATCTTCTGACTGTGTCGTGGATGCGCTGCTTGGGACCGGGTCATCAGGGACTCCCCGCGGCGAAGCAGCAAGGCTGATATCCCTGTGCAGGAAAGAAGGCGGAGTTGCTGCATTCGATATTCCAAGCGGGATCGACCCTAAAAACGGTGCCGTATATACCCCATGCGTCAGTGCCGATCTAACTGTTACCTTCCTTGCGCCAAAGATCGGTATGAGTATATACCCGGCACGCGGGATGTGCGGACGTATTGTTACAGCAGGGATAGGAGTTGAACCGGAGGATGTCCTGAAGGACGCCTTTGGGATATCCTGTTTTGAAAGAGAGGACATCAAGACTCTTATACCGCCTCTCGCCAGAGATGTACACAAAGGTAGCAGGGGAGGGGCCTTGATATTCGGCGGCAGCAGCAACTACCGTGGTGCCCCTCTGCTTGCGGCTATGGGGGCGCTGCGTTCCGGTGCGGGCCTGGCAGTGCTTGCAATACCTGATTTCATGGTCGACAGCGCCTCTGTTATACTGCCTGAGGCAATATTTGTCCCGCTTAATACTTTAAATGACAATGTATCCCCGGAGTTCGTGGAAGATGCCGTCTCGCCGTGGATGGGAAAGTGCAGGGCAGCCGTATTGGGCCCCGGAGCCGGCAGAGACAGCACACAGAAAACCATCTTGCGCTGGTTCTGGAGTCACTGGAAGGCTCCGCTTCTTATTGATGCGGATGCTCTTCACTTTTTTGCGGAAATGCAGGAAGAACTTCCGCACAGGGACAATGTCGTCATTACCCCGCACAGCGGAGAGGCGGCCGCAATACTAAATATGACCCCAGGCGATGTCGAAGCGGACAGGCAGACGGCTGTAAAAGCCCTGACAAAAACAGCCGGCATTGCCGTATTGAAGGGCATGAACACACTTATTGCGACCCCGTATGAAACACGTATGATAATGGAAGGTTCTCCGGCACTTTCTGTTCCTGGATCAGGAGATGTGTTGAGTGGTTCCATATCAGCGTTTCTTGCTTACGGGCTTTCTCCTTTTGACGCGGCAACGGCGGGCGCACTGCTTCACGCAGTGGCCGGCAAAAATATAGAGGAATCGATGGGAACACGCGGCACAATTGCAAGGGAGATAGCAGATGCACTGCCGTATGCTTTTAAATAACGTGACAGTTGTGACTACATCTTCTCCCGAAGAGACAAGATCATTGGGCACACTCCTGGGCGGTTCAGGCTATGCCGGTCTTACGGTACTGCTTTACGGAGCCCTTGGCATGGGAAAGACTCTACTGACGAGCGGTATAGGATCCGCCCTGGGTTATGATAATATCAAGAGTCCTACTTTTATCATCATATCCGAACACGAGGGGGATCTCTCTCTTGTCCATGCGGATCTTTACAGGCTAGAGACATATGCCGAAACAGATTTGCTTGACCTTGAGAGCTATATAGACAGGGGATGCCTTCTTGTTGTCGAATGGGCCGAACACTGGGGCTCGCCTCCTTCCAAAGACAGATGGGATATAACCATAAAACCCGCTGAAAACGATGAAGGAGAAAATATAAGGGAGATAACTATCAGACCTTTCGGAAATAAAGCTTTTGGAAAACTCTGCGGCGCGATCTCACAAATACCTTCATGCGGCGGTGGAATGTGATGGCTGTACTTGGAATAGACTGTACTACAAAATGGACTGACATCGGGATATCGCAGGATGGGATAGTTCTGGGCGAAATGAACCTTGAGCTTGGACGGGCACAGTCCGCAAGGCTTCCGATCATGGTCGCCGGACTTCTTTGCGAAACATGCATGACTCTCTCTGACATAGACCTGATAGCGGCGGCAAATGGGCCGGGCTATTATACAGGCATACGCACAGGAGTAGCCTATGCTGCGGCATTGGCAGAATCTCTCTCCATAAACGTAGTCCCTGTCTCTACTATGGAGTTGTTTGTCTATGACCTGCGCTATAAGGGAGTCCCTCTTATTCCTGTCCTCAAGGCGAGAAAGAACAGCGTATATTGTGCGATTTACCTTTCTGACGGGAAGGATCTCACCACAGAAATTCCACCTCGCTTTTGTACAGCCGCAGAATGCGCATCTCTGGTCACCAATTATCCTGACGGGCTGGTTGTCGGGTCCGACAGAGAGCTTTATCAGGAACTTATATCTCTGCCCAATAAAAATATTCCCCGTCCTTCAGGCCTTGGAGGACAGGTGCCGCTGATGGGTGAAAGATATCGCCGATACTCTGTGGCACCGGAGAAGCTTCGAGGTGAATACCTGCGGGAACCGGACATCGGTCCCACGTTTTTCAATTGATTTCAGTTAGGCATTATTATCAGAATATAACGAATTTAATCTTTTGCTTGAATAAATGTGAAAAATTTGTCATAATAAATAAAGTTGTGCCAATCGCATACTTAAATGGTTGACAGACAAAATTGATTAGATGTATGGGAAGGAAGGTGGGTCTTTTGGCGAAGATGTTCAACATCGATATTTTTGAGAAATGGTGCAAGGGATGTGGCCTCTGTATCGCTATTTGCCCGAAGAAGGTTCTTGAACTAAGCGATAAGGTTAAGAGCACAGCAGCCCGTCCTGACGATTGTATTGGTTGTCACCAGTGTGATAACATATGTCCGGATATGGCAATAACAATTAAGGAGCGTGACTAACAATGGCCCATGTTGAATTCTGGCAGGGTAACAAAGCCTTAGCTATGGGCGCTATCGCCGCAGGATGCAGGTTCTTCGGCGGATATCCTATCACACCTTCGACAGAGATCATGGAAACGATGTCTGAAGAACTGCCGAAGCTAGGTGGGAAATTCATTCAGATGGAAGATGAAATCGGCGGGATAGCGGCCGCTATCGGAGCCTCTATAGCAGGAATGAAAGCAATGACCGGCAGCTCAGGACCCGGAATATCACTTAAGCAGGAACTTCTCGGCTATGCATATATGGCCGAAATACCTATAGTAGTTGCAGATGTACAGCGCGGCGGCCCTTCTACCGGACTTCCCACGAAGGTCTCTCAGGCAGACGTGATGCAGGCCAAATGGGGGACCCACGGTGACCACGCGACCATCGCATACGCTCCCAGCTCGATCCAGGAGTGCTACACTATAGCGATCAAGGCATTCAACAACGCAGAACGCTTCCGTCAGCCCGTACTTATAATGGCGGACGAGATTATCGGACATATGCGTGAAAAAATTGTCATCCCCGAAGAGGGCTCGTTCCCAATTGTAAACCGCAAGAAGCCGACAGTCTGCCCTGATGAATTCATACCGTACCTCGCAGACGAAGATGATATTCCCCCCATGGCGGCATTCGGTGACGGTTACCGCTGGCATGTAACTGGACTTACCAGCAATGACTGGGGCTTCCCGACAAACGACGCACCAGATATTGAGAAGAAAGCAACGCGCATCATACGTAAAGTCGACAGATGCCGCGACGAGATAGTTGAATATACAGAAGATAACATGGAGGACGCCGAAGTAGCAGTCGTCTCTTATGGCAGTGTTTCGCGCTCGGCACTTCGCGCGATCCGTGAACTCCGGCTGGAAGGCGTTAAAGTCGGGCATTTCCGTCCTATCACGCTCTGGCCGTTCCCGGACAAGGAAATAGCTGAACTTTCCAAGAGAGTGAAACATATTATAGTTCCTGAACTTAACGCAGGACAAATGGTCCTCGAAGTAGAGAGAACCGTTAAAGGCAGATGTGAAGTCCATGCCAGAAATCTTATCAATGGCGAGCTTTACAAACCGGCAGAGATCATGTCCTTCATCAAGGAGGTGGCGTAACCATGCCCCGCGAAGATGTAAAAAAACTTTTACGCACAAAGTTTATGCCTCATATATGGTGCCCGGGCTGCGGACATGGGATAATCATGCATGCAATACTTCGCGCACTTGCTGATCTTGAGATTCCCAAAGAAAAAATCTGCATCTCCTCAGGCATAGGCTGTTCAAGCCGTATGCCTGGTTATATTGACGCATGTACGCTGCACACAGCACACGGCCGCTCTCTCGCTTTTGCAACCGGCGTAAAACTTGCAAATCCTGATCTTACGATTGTCAATGTAATGGGAGACGGCGACAGTACTGCAATAGGCGGTAATCACTTTATACACGCATGCCGCCGCAACATTGGGATCACTGCCATAGTCATGAACAACAATATCTATGGCATGACAGGCGGACAGGCGTCACCGACGACACCTGAGGGCGCATTTGCTGCGACAGCCCCTTACGGTTCGATAGACCCTACATTTGATATCTGCAAGCTGGCGGAAGGTGCCGGAGCAACTTACGTCGCACGTGTAACGGTAGCCCAGCCGGCAATGTGCGAGCAGATACTCAAGAAGGCAATAGAACACCAAAAGAAAGGGTTCGCTATGGTCGAAATCGTCACCTACTGCCACACGCAGTTTGGACGTAAGAACAAGCGCAGCCGTCCTATGGATAACTTCAATTACCTGAAGGATAATTCAGTCATGAAGGCAAAAGCTGATTCCATGAGTCCTGAAGAGCTTAAGGGCAAGATTATAATCGGGGAATTCGTCAATGTGGAAGACGCCCGCGAATACACTGAGCGCTATGATGAAATTATAAAGCGCGCTCAGGCAAGGGTATAGGGGGTAACGGATCATGAGCGATCGTTATGAAATTCGCGTAGCTGGATCCGGCGGACAGGGAGTAATCCTTGCCGCAGTGATCCTGGGTGAGGCCGCTGCACTCAACACAGAGGGCCTTAATTCAGTACAGAGCCAGGCATATGGGCCTGAAGCCCGCGGCGGTGCTTCCAAATCAGAAGTTGTATATGACCGCGATGAGATAGATTACCCAAAAGCTGCTCATCCCGACCTTCAGGTCATTCTTACACAGAAAGCCTGCGACACATACAGCCACGATACGGCGAAGGGCGCGACTGTCATCTTGGATGATTTCTTTGTGACGACTCCCCCTAAGCTTGACGCTGATATTTACATGCTGCCGATAGTAAGGACTGCACGTGAAAAGCTTGGCCGTGAGATCGTCGTTAACATGGTAGCGCTCGGCACTGCGGCAAAGGTACTTGAAGAAAAGGGGCTGGTAAAACCAGAAGCCATTAAAAAAGCAATCCTTGACAGAGTTCCAAAGGGGACAGAGGAACTTAACGAGAAGGCTTTCGAAGCCGGTTACCAAATGATGTGCGAGGCTATGGCTGCTAAAAAGTAAAAAAACACACAGTTGATTTACAAGGGCGGGGAGATTTTTCCTCGCCCTTGTCCTGTACTAATTTATCTAAAAAACCTTTTCTTTTCTCGCATCCAAGCATATTGTTTGCCCTGATCTCCAATATCCTTTAGCCGCAGAATATCCGATAGTTTGCGTTTTGCCAAAGTTTGCAGACGGCAGTTGTGTTATGCTATTGCAATTGTTATGCAGTTGTCTTACGTCTGCGGCAGGAGGAATTGATATGATACAGGGCGAGATACATAAATTTCAAATAACTGATATAAACAATGAAGGTGAAGGTGTCGTCAGGGCCGGTGACGGGCGCTTCGTGCTTTTTGTTCCTGATGCGCTTCAGGGTGAGGAAGTAACAGCACGCATCCTGCGCATAAAAAAAAATTACGGGATCGCAAAAGTAATTGAAAGACACAACGATTCCCCTGCGCGAGTAACTCCGGTCTGTCCTTCTTTCGGTCGTTGCGGCGGATGTCAGCTTCAGCATATGAAATACACGGAGCAATTAAACCTCAAGACAAAAACTGTTATTGATGCGCTAAAAAGAATCGGCGGGATATCCGACCCAAATGTAAAAAACTGCGTTGCATCTCCGACGGAATGGGGTTATAGAAATAAAGCCTCCCTGCCGACACAAAGCATGGCTCATGAAAAATTTATCGCAGGATTTTACCGTCCCAGAAGCCATGATATCGTTAAATTTGAACAATGCCCCGTTCTTTTGCCAAGTTTAGAGAAAAACGTAACATCTATCATCAATGATATCCGTAAAAATAATTTTTATGGCTGCAAAGTTGGAAGTAAAAATAATGTTACTGAATTTATAAGACATATTGTTTTTCGTTCATCAAAATTTTTAAATGAATCTCTTTGCGGGGTAATCGGCAATAGAAATTTGAATGGCTTTGAGATAAAAAAACTTGTGGCCATAGCAGAAAAAAATTCAGCATCTCTGAATGGCTTTATTTACAACAAAAACACATCTTCAGGTAATTTCATATGGGGAGATAAATTCACCCTGCTTTATGGTACATCCACAATACATGAATTACTGGCCCCATATAGGTTCACATTTGAAATATCTTCTTTTTTCCAGATCAATTCGGAACAGGCATTAAACATCTATAACTATGCCGCACAGCTAGTGCTTGATAAGTCTCCGCGGAATATTCTTGAACTTTATTCCGGCATAGGGAGTATGACGGCATTTCTTGCGGCAGTAGCCAAAAATGTTACTGCAGTCGAGAGTTGGAGGCCTGCGGCAAAGTATATGGATGAAAATGCCAGGACCAACGGATTGAACAATATCACAGGATATACAGGCACAGCCGAAGAGATTTTAAAAGGCCTGTCAGACAAAAAGTTCGATGTTGTAGTTGTTGATCCGCCGCGCAGCGGCTGCACGCCGGAGGTTATAAACTCAATAATTAAAATCGCGCCGGAGCGGATAGTATACGTCTCCTGTAATCCTGCAACATTGGCAAGAGATATTAGGTTATTGCTTAATTTTAATTACAAAATTATAACAGCCCAGCCATTTGACATGTTTCCCCAGACGGGGCACGTTGAGTGTGTTGCATTGATGGAGCGGGGATAACGCAGATCTAACGGTATTGACAGCGTAAAAAATGTACCGGCGCACTCAAAAGAAAACGGCATCAACTACGCATTGGATCATCATCCCACATCTGTCAAATTACGCAGCTAAGGCTGCCGCAAAAGATGTATTATATCCATAATAATGCACGGCGGCTGATTTATAATAGAACATTGCTGTACGCTATAAAATATATCCGATCTTTTATCTATTAAGCAAGCAGCACAGGAAAAGGATGAGAAAGTATCCGGAGGTGGATATAAATGCTCGAAATGATAAATGTCGGTGTCATATTCAACGGCGACGACGGAGAGACACAAATATTAAAAGGAATCAACCTGACTTTGCAGAATAAAAAAATTTACGTGATGACCGGCCCCAACGGAGGAGGGAAATCTTCCATCGCAAAAACAATAATGGGGATATACCAGCCTACGGGCGGGCAAATTTTATTGGATGGCATTGATATTACTCATAAGGAGCTTTATGAGCGCGCCCGTTTGGGCATAGGTTATGCTTTTCAGCAGCCGGCCCGTTTCAAAGGCATCACAGTGAGGGACCTTTTGAGGATAGCATCTGGAACCGATCAGTCTGTAAACCAATGCGACCTTCTTTACGATGTGGGCTTGTGCGCTCAGGATTATTTGGACCGCGAGGTAAATTCCAGCCTTTCCGGAGGGGAATTAAAACGTATTGAAATTGCCACAATATTAGCACGTAACCTTAAAGTGGCAATTTTTGACGAACCGGAAGCAGGAATTGATTTATGGAGTTTCCAAAGGTTAACAGAAACTTTTGAAGCTCTGAATGAAAAAGGTGACACTACTATTATTGTTATATCGCATCAGGAGCGGATCCTGAATTTGGCTGATGAGGTCATCATGGTCACAAACGGGACTGTCAACGAGATAACAAGCCGGGAGAAAATACTTAGTGAAATCAGTGAGCTTGATTCGGCCTGCCGCTGCAGGCAGAGCTGTAAAGGTGGAAGAGCAGATGCTGGATGCAATAGATAAAAAACTGTTGGCTGAAGTCGCCGATTTGCATGAGATACCTCAGGGGGCATTCAATATACGGAAAAACGGGCAGGGTGTAGACCGTCATACAACAGCTAATATCAATATAGTCACAAAAAAAGATAAGCCTGGCATCGATGTAACAATAAAGGCCGGAACTAAAGGAGAAAGCGTGCACATCCCGGTAATTTTATCTCAAGGTATGGATGACCTCGTTTACAATACGTTTGAAGTGGGGGAGGATGCGGATGTGTTGATTGTCGCCGGCTGCGGGATCCATAACCCGGGCAGCCAAAAAGCCCAACATGATGGGATCCATGAATTCTTTATACGTAAAGGTGCCAGGATGAAGTATGTGGAAAAACATTACGGCGAGGGAGAGGGCGGCGGAGCCAGGATCCTAAACCCAAAAACCATCATTGAAGTGGAAGAGAACGGCACCGCCGAGCTCGAAATGGTTCAAATCAAAGGGATCGACAGCGCATTGCGGGAGACAGAAGTGCGTTTGCAGAAAAATGCACGGTTGATTGTAACCGAAAGGCTCCTCACCTATTTGGATCAGAGAGCCGAATCCAATATTACGGTAAGTTTGATGGGGGAAGATGCATCCGCTCAAATCATCTCACGGTCAGTTGCGCAGAATAATTCCAGACAGCTGTTCCATTTGAATATGCGCGGTTATGCCAGATGCCGCGGCCATATCCAGTGTGATTCTATTATAATGGACCAAGCACAGGTATCGTCTGTTCCTGAAATCTCAGCCTTTAATTCTGACGCTCAGTTGATCCATGAAGCGGCAATAGGTAAAATTGCTTCTGAACAGTTAATTAAACTGATGTCGCTGGGCATGACTGAAAAAGAAGCAGAAGAAGCTGTTTTGAATGGATTTTTAAAATAACGGTTCAAGTTTCACATTTATCTGCCAGATCAGGATAAGATATTTTAAAAGAAACGGGGGAAAATTATGCTTAATTTTGATTTTTACGCACCGACACGGATCCTCTTCGGCAGGGACACACATAAGGAAATCGGTGATTTGCTGAAGCCGCATGCAAACAAAGTTCTGCTGCATTACGGCGGCGGCAGTATTAAGAAGAGTGGTTTGTACGATACGGTGGTCACTTCTATAAAGGCAAGCGGCTTGGATTTCGCGGAGCTTGGCGGCGTAAAGCCGAATCCCCGCCTTTCCCTCGTGCGTGAAGGGATTCTTCTTTGTAAAAAAGAAAATATTGGGCTGATCCTTGCAGTAGGAGGCGGAAGTGTGATCGATTCCGCCAAAGCTATCGCCATGGGCGTGTATTATGACGGAGATGTTTGGGATATCTACGAGGAGGGCAAACCAATCGACAAAGCGCTTCCGGTTGCCACCATCCTGACCATTCCGGCGTCCGGCAGCGAATCGAGCGGCAATACGGTCGTCACCAACGAAGAAAAGAGGATGAAGCTGGGATACGGCAACCCGAAGCTGCGCCCTTTACTAAGCATCATAAACCCCGAGTTATTCTTCACTCTGCCTGAAAATCAGATCGCCAACGGAGTGGCGGATATGATGAGCCATGTTTTTGAACGTTATTTCACCAATACTACGCACACCGATTTGACAGATGGTCTTTGTGAAACGACGTTGAAAACTATCATGAGGAATGCTCTCATGGTAATCAAAACCCCGAAAAACTACGATGCCTGGGCCGAAGTTGGCTTCGCCGGTACGATTGCCCACAACGGTCTTGTAGGTATGGGCCGCGAACAGGATTGGGCCTGCCACGGCATGGAACATGAGCTCTCCGCTATTTATGATGTCGCCCACGGTGCGGGCCTTGCCGTATTAACCCCTGCTTGGATGCAATATGTTTATAAAGACAACATCAATATGTTCCTGCAATTCGCGGTCAATGTCATGGGCGTGGAGGGCAGCTACCGTTCCCCCGAAACGATTATCCTGGAGGGTATCTCCCGCCTGCGTGAATTTTTTAGTAAGATGGGGCTTCCGGATACGATATCGAAGCTTGGTGTCGGAGAGGATCAACTGGAGCTGATGGCAAAGAAGGCGACCAGGATCGCATACGGCGGTGACGAGCACCCCCTCGGCGGACTCAAGAAACTTTATTGGCAGGATGTACTGGAGATTTATAAGCTGGTGAAATAAAAACGGACAATATATCTATCGTGAAGCTTATTTGATGGATATCACCACATATTACATTAGGTTTATGCTGGGGAGGTCATATCGTTGAAGGAGGAAATATTATGAGGATCATAATCATCGGAGCCGTTGCCGCCGGAACATCTGCTGCCGCAAAGGCAAGGAGAAACAGCGAGGATGCTGAAATAATTGTCTATGAACGAGATAGTTTTATCTCTTATTCCGGCTGCGGCATGCCGTATTACATAGGCGGCCAGGTCCGGAGTGCAAATACACTGATCCCACGCGATGCCGCTTATTTCAAAAACAAATATAATGTGGATATTTTTACCCTGCACGAGGTGCTTTCCATTAATCCGGACAGGAAGACAATAGAGATAAAAAATCTCTCATCGGGTGAGATTTTGACGGATGTTTATGACAAACTTGTGATCGCTTCAGGGGCAAGCGCGATCGTACCTCCGATAAAAGGCGCAGACACCGGCCATGTCTTCACCTTGCGCAATATCAATGATATGAATCGGATCAAAACCTATATTGATACAAATTCTCCAAAGTCTGCCGTAATAATAGGCACCGGATCTATCGGACTTGAAGTCTGTGAAAATCTGAAGGGGCTTGGGATTGAAGTGACCATGCTTGAAAAGCTCGCACAGGTCACACCCGGGCTTGACAGCGACATGGCTGTTTATGTGAGAGAGCATATTGAAAAGAACGGTGTTCTTGTTTTGACCGACGTTTCTGTTTCTGAAATCACAGAAAGCAGTGTCATTTTATCGGATGGCAAGGAAATAAAAACCGACATGGTCCTTCTGTCCACCGGAGTACATCCAAATACTGAGTTGGCTAAAGCAGCCGGGATAGAGCTTGGCGTTGCCGGTGCAATTCGGGTGGATACGAAGATGCAGACGAGTATAAACAATATTTATGCCTGTGGTGACTGCATAGAGCAATTCCATGTTGTAACAGGGAAACATGTTTACCGGCCGCTTGGTTCCACCGCAAACAAGACAGGCAGAATAGCAGGGGACTGCGTTACAGGTGGCAGTCTTGAGTTCAGGGGGATTTTGGGGACCGGGATCTTCAAAATTTTCGACATGACAGTGGCGCAGACGGGATTGTCCGAACGCGAAGCACGTGAATTGGGATACGATGTTGAGGTATGCCACAACATCAAACCGAATAAGCCAGAATATATGGGCGGTAGAGATATGGTAATCAAAGGCATAGCGGACAGAACATCGGGACGATTGATCGGAGCACAGATCGTAGGCTTTGATGGTGTGGATAAAAGAATAGATGTTTTTGTGACCGCAATTACCTTCAAAGCTAAGGCAGAAGATCTATTCCATCTTGATTTGGCCTATGCTCCACAGTTTTCAACGACGAAAGACCCTGTAATGTACACTGGCATGATACTGGATAACGCTATCAATAAAAACAGGCCGTTGATCACGGCACAGGCTTTGGATACTTTGATGCGATCCGGTGAAAGTTATACACTCATCGACGCGAGGGATGCAGTCCAATATGAAAAAGGCCATATAGAAACAGCAAAGAGCGTCTCCCAGGAAAAACTCAGGAGTGCCACTGATATTCTTGATAAGGAAACTGTTGCGGTAACCTACTGCAACAAGGGGACTACAGGAAACGCTGCCCAGAACATATTGGCTAATAATGGATTTAATAAGGTATATAACCTTTCCGGCGGGTATAAGCAATACATGATAACGCATGAAAAACAAGATTGATTTTAGCTGATATTTGACTGTTAAAATTATCTATGTGCATAATTATATAATTACAATCTTAAATTAAACTATGAAGGTCTGATTATTATGATGGAACGGAGTAAAAAACAAAAAATAAAGGTAACAAAGGATGGACCATATATTGTCTTTGGAAATGTGCCGCTGTATGAGACAATAATAACCCCTACCGGGGATGGCGGTTATGAATTTCAGGATGGGCGCAAACTGCCACAGTCTGAGGAATATGCACTGTGCCGCTGCGGAAAATCAAAAAACGCACCATTTTGCGACGGGACCCATAAGAAGGCAGGATTCGTCGGTACGGAAACAGCAGAAAATACAAAATACGAAGACAGGGCAGAATTGCTTGAAGGTTTTGCAATTGATTTGCTGGATGATAATCGGTGTGCCTTTGCCCGTTTCTGTCACAGAAATAAAGGAAATGCATGGGAACTGACGGAGAACTCATACGATCAGGAAAATAAAGAAGAAGCAATAAAAGCAGCCTCTGATTGCCCTTCCGGCAGGCTTACTTCTGTAGACAAAAAAGGCAAAATGATCGAGCCTGTATATGAGCCAGCCATTGATATCATACAGGATCCGGAAGAAGGAGTAAGCGGGGGGATTTTTGTAAAAGGCAATATTCCGATCGAATCATCGGATGGCTTCGAATATGAGATCAGAAACAGAGTAGTCCTCTGCCGCTGCGGAGAATCAGACAACAAACCGTTCTGCAATGCGACCCATGTTTCAATAAAATTCATCGACAAGCATATATAAATATAGATCACACCTGAATATGAATAGGCGCTCCGGCGGGTCTTTCCGGAGCGCCTATTCAGCTGCACATGTCGCTACTCGACATCAATAGCTATAGTAGTGGTGCCTGGTTTTTCTTCTTTCGGGACAGTGATGCGCAACAGCCCGTTTTCCAGCTTTGCTTTTATTCCCTCATTCTTTGCGTCTGCCAAATAAATTGACCTGCTCATTGAAACCTGCCGTCTCTCTCTGTGGATGAAATTCTTATTTTTCTCTTCGGTTTTCTCATCCCTTGTGACAGAAATCAACAGCTTACCCTCATCGAGCGCAACGTTGATGTCTTTTTTGTCCACTCCTGGCATTTCAGCTTCTATTAGATACTCATTGTCGTTATCCTGCACATCGACCTTGAATGTGTCATTCGCAAGACTCCGCCTAAATGGCCAATCGTTAGAAAAAAAGTCATCAAGCACGTTGTAAAAGTCACCAAAACCGGTACTTGCCGCAACATCCTTGCTTCTCCTGTTGAAGGGTACTAATCCAACCATGATCAACAACTCCTTTTCAATAGTTTTTTCGTTTTTTTTGTTAGCACTCATGACCCTTGAGTGCTAAATAATATTTAGCATATGTTTTCATATTTGTCAAGGAGGGGAGAAAATATTTTTTTGTTTTTTTATTGCGGTTAAAAATTAGGCAAGACTAACGAAAATGTAAAAGCCTGGGCAATGATATAATTGCGCTATGACAAAAATGAAACGGTTCATGGTTTTCATATCGGCGACACTTTTAGTGCTGATAATTTCCAATATCTATGTCTGCTTTAAATATCTGATGCTGCTTGATTACTTTATGGTTCCGATGCCAAAGTGGGGCACTATGGCAGTTTTTTCCCTTTCAGCCGCAGTATTCCTCTCTTCTATATTTTTTCAGTCATGGCTGTCAGAGCACCGGATGATCGATTGCCTTGCGGCTTATACAGGGGCAATGTATCTTGGAATGCTTACCTATTCTCTCCTCCTTTTTTTGGCAGCAGATATTGTGGGTATAATGCTTAATTTTTCCCCTGACACCGGACCTCTGATAAGTTTTTTTCATAGATGTTACGCAGGGGGAATACCGGTCCCGGCAATAGCTGCCGCAATAACTGGTTATGGTTTTTATAACGCCCGGAATTTTGTCGTCAAGAACTATGAAATCACTATAAACAAACAATCTCAGCTTGATTCGCTTAATATCGTTATGATATCCGACCTGCACCTAGGTTCGTCGATAAAGAAGGGCGAGATTGATAAATTGAGGATAAAGATAAAATCTTTGGAGCCTGATATTATATTTATCTGCGGAGACATGTTTGACCATGGGTCGCATGCAGACCTTATTGACTATGCAGTTAAATGTCTGGGCAGTATCAAAGCTTCTCTCGGGACTTTTTTTGTAACTGGCAATCATGAAGATTACCTAGGAGGGATCCAGCAGACTCTGTCTTATTTCAAGGGTTCTAAGATCAGAGTCCTTGCCGATGAGACAGTTGCGGCCGCAGGAATTTACATAACAGGAAGAAAAGACAGAAGATCCTCAACTCGTGCTCCGCTGTCAAAGCTACTTGCTTTCGCAGATAAAAATAAACCGCTCATACTGCTTGACCACCAGCCCAATGATATCCTAGAAGCGGAAAGGTGCGGCGTGGACCTCCAATTATCAGGACATACACATAATGGGCAGATATTTCCATTTAACTTTCTGGTTGGTATGGCAAACGTGGCAACTTACGGTCTGATTGCCTCAGGCAGTTATAATGCGGTTATAAGTTCAGGCTGCGGTACATGGAAATTCCCCGTCCGCACAGGGAGTCATTCTGAAATAGTCAATGTGAGGCTTCATTTTGGGGAACATATCAAGAAATAGATCATATACACCTGAGTAAAAAAATTTTAACCACGTGCAGGACTATAGCCGGAATATTAATCGAATTTCCTAAATCCGTATATTTTTTCCATTTGTCTTCTGGCGCAGATAGAAAAAATGTGATAATATGCTTCATGTTGCCGATATTTGGCATGTAAGGCGGACATAGCTCAGTTGGTAGAGCATCAGCTTCCCAAGCTGAGGGTCGCGGGTCCGAATCCCGTTGTCCGCTCCAGAATTTCTTACGGACTTGCGGGTCATCTCGCAGGTCCGTTTTTTTCAAAGCAGATCAGGGACTACTGATCCGGCTAAACACGCGCAGTTAGGTATGATCTGCCGTAACTACTTAATTTTACCAATTTCACAGAAAGTTACATACTTTATAGACTATAATAGCTGTATATTCAGTCAACCTATGATAGAATATTACGGCTATTGTCATTACAAGGCAAATTTTGAAAGGGGTAGTAAAATTGAAAACAGAAGTCGTTTCTCAGGAAAAGAATGTTATCGTCTTCAAGGCAGAAATCGACACCGAGCAGGTGAACAGTGCCATTGAGAAGACGTATAAGAACCTTTCCATGAGGTCAAACATAAAGGGTTTCCGCAAAGGGCACGTTCCACGCAAGGCCATAGACCTCTATTTCAGCAAAAAAGACATATATGCCGAGGCCATGGAGAACATTATCCCTGATGTCATAGAAAAAATAGTCGAGGATTATGACCTTAAGCTTATTGCAGAACCAAATATCAAACCATCCGGGATAGAAGCGGGTAAGCCGTTAAATATCGAAGTAACTTTTGAAGTTACTCCGGAAGTAGTACTCCCTGAACTCGAATCCGTCGAAGCAGAGAAGACTATATACGTTCCGACGGAAAAGATGCTCGAAGATAATATAATGCGTCTGCTGGATACACACAGCGAACTTGTCCCCACCTACGAGGAACGGGAAATTACCAAGGATGATTATGTCTCCGTCAAATACAGCTCAAGTATAATAGAAAAAGACGGCAGCATAAAAACTGTTGAAGATGGAGAAAAAACAGAGATCGATCTCGGACATGAGGACATGCGTCCTGAATTGAGAGAAGCCATCGTGGGGAAAAGACCGGGGGATACCGCCGTTGCGGAATTCCTTGTTGAAGATGACATGGAAAACAAGGAAATTGCAGGAAAGAAGATGCGCTACGATATAGAGATACTGGGGATCATGAATAGGAAGGTCCCTGACCTCACTGACGAGACGGTCACTGAGATCACCCAGTCCAGGCACAAAACAGTCGACGAGTTCAAGGCTGCCATAATGGAGCAGTTAAACGCAGCGGCAGAGAGAGAAAGCAATGAAAGCCTCAAAAATTCAGCTGTTTCCAAAATTTGCGATCTTGCGGAAGTAGAAATCCCCGAGTCTCTTATCAAGAGCCAGAAAGATTCTATAAGGGCTCTTCAGGCAGAGAGAATAAAAAGAGAATCCGGCTTGACTTTCGATGAATTCCTTGAAAAGAGCGGCATGGATAAGGATAGCTACGAGACAGAACTGGATACGGCTGCAAGACAGATAGTAAAACGCTCTCTGGTGCTTGAGGCTATAGCAGAGGCTAATGACATAGAGTGGACACAAGATGAGCTTAATGCGGAAATACAGCGCATAGCCATTACATCTCGCATCGATCCCAAGAGATTCAGAGATTATGTCTACAATGACCGCGAGCGTCTTTTTGAAATTGCAGAAAAGATACGCAACCGAAAGACCATGGATTTCATTATAACCAAGGTCAAGTTTGCGGAAGTGGCGGAAAAGGACCAGGAAGAGACGGCAGAAAAAGCAGCCGATTAACGTTGCTTGTGCCTTTCTGAAATGAGGTTATGGGATAAAATTTTGAGGGAGGAATATTATGTCTTACCTTATTCCTATGGTAATTGAACAGACCGGAAGAGGAGAACGTTCTTACGACATTTACAGCAGGCTTCTTAAGGACAGGATCATCTTCCTGGGAACGGCAATAGACGATAATGTCGCAAACGTAGTTGTGGCACAGCTTCTTTTTTTAGAGAGCGAGGACCCCGAGAAGGATGTTTATCTGTACATAAACAGCCCTGGGGGAGTCGTAACTGCAGGACTTGCCATATATGATACTATGCAGTACATAAAGCCCCCTGTATCAACTATATGCACAGGACAGGCAGCCAGCATGGCAGCCGTGCTTCTTGC
This sequence comes from Synergistaceae bacterium, assembly GCA_021372895.1. Taxonomy (NCBI): domain Bacteria; kingdom Thermotogati; phylum Synergistota; class Synergistia; order Synergistales; family Synergistaceae; species Synergistaceae bacterium. The sequence goes on along the minus strand of JAJFTP010000027.1, from coordinate 52,295 downwards.
GGCAGGCGAGGAAGGAAAACGTATAGCGTTGCCAAACTCGCGCGTTATGATCCACCAGCCTCTCGGCGGAGCGCAAGGGCAAGCTTCGGATATAGAGATACAGGCAAAAGAAATATTAAAGACACGAAAGGCGCTGAACGATATCCTCTCAAAACACACGAAGCAGCCAATTGAGAGGATAGAGGCTGACACTGACCGGGATTTCTTCATGTCAGCGGACGAAGCCATAAAATACGGAATAGTGGACAAGGTAATTGAAAAACGTTAATGCAGCCTTAGGGGATTCCGTCAGGAATCCCCTAATTTCAACAAAATAAAGTTCCAAGGAAAACGTGATAAGATCGAGGTGTATTTAAATGTATGAGCAGAACTCCCGACGCGGAGACAATAATAACAAGCGGGCCCCTCGCTGTTCTTTCTGCGGGAAGACTCAGGCAGAAGTCTCAAAACTTATAGCCGGACCGGCGAACATATTTATTTGTTCGGACTGCATCCAGCTTTGTAATGTCATACTTAAAGATGAAATTATTGAACCCAGATTTGAGCGTAGTCCAGACAAGAGGATTGAGCCGGATTATTCTTCACTGCCAATAATAGAAGAACTGCCCAAGCCAACAGACATCAAGCAATTTCTAGACCAGTATGTGATAGGACAGGATCAGGCAAAGAAAGTACTGTCTGTCGCAGTCTATAATCATTATCAGCGCATTATGAACCCTGCGACAGACGACGATGATGTTGAACTGCCAAAAAGCAACGTCCTTCTGGTTGGTCCTACCGGAAGCGGCAAGACCCTGCTGGCTCAAACGCTTGCAAGGAGGCTCAACGTACCTTTTGCAATGGCTGACGCAACAACGCTCACGGAAGCCGGGTATGTCGGGGAAGATGTAGAGAATATCCTGCTCAGGCTCCTGCAGGCGGCAAATTTTGATATAAGCGCAGCCCAGCGCGGGATAATATACATTGACGAGATAGATAAGATATCACGTAAATCTGAATCGGTCTCCATTACAAGGGATGTCTCCGGTGAAGGGGTCCAGCAGGCACTTCTGAAAATAATAGAAGGCACTGTTGCAAACGTCCCACCAAAGGGTGGCCGCAAACATCCGAACCAGGATATGATAGCGATCGACACCAGCAACATATTGTTCATCTGCGGCGGGGCTTTCGACGGATTAGAGAAGATCATCGCGCAGAGGACAAATGAAAAGCTGCTGGGCTTCGGAGGCGACATCACTGTAAACGTCAAGAAACGCGATTCCTATGAACTGCTCAAACAGATGCAGCCGGATGACCTCAGAGCCTATGGATTTATACCGGAATTCATCGGGCGACTGCCGGTGCTGGTAGCTCTGGAATCTCTTACAGAGGATGCACTGGTCCGCATATTGAACGAACCGCGTAACGCACCATTGAAACAGTACAAGAAGCTCTTTGCGCTGGAAGGGATAGATCTTGAATTTACCGATGATGCAGTACTTGCGATCGCGAAAAAAGCATCCAAGCTCAACACAGGAGCACGCGGACTCAGGACGATACTTGAGTCTCTGATGCTTGACATGCAGTACGAGCTCCCTGAAAAATCTGCTGAAATTGGCAGGCTTACGGTGACAATGGAAGTCGTCGAAGGAAATGAAAAACCCAAACAGACGATCAGGCTTGGAAAAGAGGCCGTTTAATGTTCCTGTACCCTGTAGTCCCTGTTCGCGATATTGTTCTGTTTCCGGGGGTCATTACGCCTCTTTTTGTAAACAGGCCGCGCTCTGTACGTGCAGTTGAGGAGGCCAACGCAAAGGGGCGCCTCCTATTTATCACTGCGCAGCGCGACCCTGGATTAAATGATCCGGAGCCCGATGACTTGTATACAATAGGAACTCTCTGTAAAATACTTCAGACTGTGCGCCTTCCTGACGGTACGATAAAAGCCGTGCTGGAAGGCGGATGGCGCTGTAAGGCTGTGCATTTTATCTCAAATGATAATTTTCTGGAGGCTGAGACCGAAAAAATTCCATCCATGAATTCTGCACAGACAAATAAAACTGAGGCTCTCCGCAGAAGTGTTTTTTCTGAATTTGAAACATATGTGAGCCTTCACCCTAAAATGCCGGACGAGGTTTCAAAAGCAATAGAGGACATACTTGACCCTGACGTCTTTGCCGACATAACCGCGTCGCACTGCTATCTTAAAATAGCAGATAAACAGGATATACTGGAAACGGCAGATGTTGTTGAACGCCTGCGCAAACTGCTTTCTATGCTTATGTACGAAAATGAGCTTCTTGCGATGGAGCGGGATATACATGAAAGAGTCCGTAGTGAGATGGATAGGGGACAGCGCCAGTACTATCTCAGAGAACAACTTAAGGTTATTCAACAAGAGCTTGGTGACGACAACCCTTTATCGGACATAGAAGAGTTGCGGAGCAAAGCTAAAGAGGCAGGCATGCCGGAGGAAACAGAACAAAAGGTCCTTCGTGAGATCGACCGCTATTCTCGCATGGCTCCAATTTCTCCGGAAGCTACCGTTGCCAGGACATATATAGAATGGCTTATCGAACTTCCTTGGCAGAACTCATCAGAAGATCACCTTGACCTGAAAGACGCCCGCAGGATACTCGAAGAAGACCATTACGGACTTGAAGAAGTCAAGGAGCGTATATTGGAGTTTCTTGCGGTCAAGAAACTTGCGGCAAATAATATGCGTGCACAGGTAATATGTTTTGTAGGTCCTCCGGGAGTAGGCAAGACGTCGCTTGGAAAATCTATTGCCAGGACTATGGGCAGAAAATTTGTCAACATGTCTCTGGGCGGACTTCGCGACGAGGCTGAAATACGCGGGCACCGGCGCACTTACGTAGGTGCTTTGCCGGGAAGGATAATACAGAAGATAAAGCAGGCTGGAACAAACAACCCTATACTGCTTATGGATGAAGTGGATAAAATCGGGAATGACTTCAGGGGGGATCCGGCAGCTGCGCTGCTGGAGGTCCTTGACCCTGAACAGAACTTCAGCTTTACTGACAATTTTTTGGAAGTACCCTTTGACCTGAGCAAGGTAATGTTTATTACGACGGCCAACAGTACAGCCACGATTCCGAGGCCGCTCCTTGACAGGATGGAAATTATCTCTCTGCCCGGGTATGTTGCAGAGGAAAAGGTGAAAATAGCCAGAAAACATCTTCTCCCGCGCATTCTTATAGAACACGGACTGACAGAACAGGATATAAAGATCCCTGATGCGGTCCTGAAGACAGTTATCAGCTCCTATACAATGGAAGCAGGAGTTCGCGACCTTGACAGGCAACTATCGAAGATTGCGAGGAAAATAGCTGCAAAGATGATGGAGAACGGTCGATCAGTGATAACCGAAAAACCTCAGATCATCACAAAGGAAACGCTAAAATCCATGCTCGGCGCACCCAAACTGCACAAAACGCGCATTCCAAAAGAAAACCCGATCGGGACGTCTCTCGGTCTTGCATGGACAGAGGCAGGAGGAGCGGTGATACTTATCGAGTCTGCCGTAATGGCCGGCAACGGACAGGTCTCATACACAGGCAACCTTGGAGACATCATGCAGGAATCAGCCCAGACGGCTCTGGCATATCTCCGCTCAAACGCTGAAAATTACAACCTTACGGAGTTTGAATGGCAGAAAAAAGACATACACATACACATACCTGAAGGTGCTGTTCCCAAGGACGGACCGTCTGCCGGGATAACGCTTGCCCTGTCTCTCTGCTCGTCGCTTACGGGACGTCCTGTTGACATCTCCTATGCAATGACCGGAGAGATGACACTGCACGGCGATGTTCTTCCAATTGGAGGGGTAAGAGAAAAAATCCTTGCGGCAAAGCGCCTTGGTATTAAAAAACTTATACTGCCCGAAGACAACAAGGCCGACGTAGAGGAACTCAACGCCTGGATGACCAGCGGCATGGATCTGCACTATGTCTCGAGGATCACAAAAGTATTTGAGCTTGCTCTGAGACCCGGGAAATAGATATGTGCGCGTGGAAATCAGAGCTTTACTGCACCGCTTTCAATAAACAGCAGCTTCCTCCGACGGCAAATAGCGAGGTCGTATTTGTCGGACGTTCGAACGTGGGCAAATCGACCCTGATAAACGCCCTCCTTGAAAAAAAAGTTGCAAAGATAAGTTCAAAACCCGGCAAGACAAGAAGCATAAACTTCTACAATGTTGAGACAGACAAACGGACATTCTGCCTTGTCGATCTTCCCGGGTATGGCTACGCCTCCAGAGGCCTTGATGAACGAAAGACATGGTGGAAGCTGATAGACGACTATTTTAACTCTGACCGCAACATATCCTTTGTGATCCACCTTATGGATTTCAGACACGGTCCTCTGTCCAACGACAATGAATTGACTGACTGGCTTGACAATATGGGGCTCCCAAGGCTTGTGGTTTTTACAAAAGGGGATAAAATTTCTCCAGGCAGGAGAAAAGGGCTTTATCAGCAGCACATGTTGACCGGCATAGACTCAGTGCTTCCGCCGTTTATCACCTCAGGTGTCAATGACAGGGAGATGGAGGCGCTTCGCCGCAGCATAACAGAAATTATTGATGAGATGGCTCGCATCGATAAATAAAAATTGGATCGCACGTCGTTCAACACCCGGTTTTTGGCCGGTATATCAATCATAGCCCGCATACCCGAGGAGCCGGAACGGCCGGACTGTCGGGATGGGTATATAGATTTGGATGCAGCCACCAGGTAGTATCCAACGAGGAGGAAGACCGGATGGATTCCGAAAAAACAGTTTTAGGCAAGAGCTACGACCCTGTACCAATTGAGGACAAATGGTATATGAGATGGATCGAGAAGGGGCTTTTTAAAGCAGACCCGGATTCCCCCAAACCGCCGTTTTCAATTGTGATCCCGCCGCCCAACGTAACCGGCTCCCTGCATGTCGGACATGCGCTTGACAATACGCTTCAGGATATCCTCTGCAGGACAAAAAGGATGCAGGGCTACAGCGTGCTATGGCTGCCCGGAACAGATCATGCCGGCATCGCGACTCAGAATGTAGTTGAGCGTTCACTTGCAGCGGAAGGCATTTCCCGCCATGACCTCGGCCGTGAAGATTTCGTGAAAAGAGTTTGGAAGTGGAAAGAACAGTACGGAAGCACCATCATCAACCAATTAAAAAAACTTGGCGCATCCTGCGACTGGGACAGAGAACGCTTCACTATGGACGAAGGCCTTTCCGTGGCTGTCCGCAAAATATTTGTCGACCTCTACAAAAAAGGTCTGATTTACAGGGGCAAGTATCTTATCAACTGGTGCCCGAGGTGCCACACTGCACTCTCCGACCTTGAGGTCGAACATCATGAGACGGAAGGCAAGTTTTATGAAGTTGCGTACAAGTTCGCAGACGGCAAAGGACAGCTCACCGTAATGACGACGCGCCCTGAGACAATTCTCGGAGACACTGCGATAGCGATACATCCAAGGGATGAGAAAAACCTCCGCCTGGTTGGCAGGAATGTCATCGTTCCCATAACAGGCAGGATCATTCCCGTCATCGAAGACAACATGGTGGATCCTGAATTCGGTACGGGCTGCGTAAAAATTACCCCCGCACATGACCCTAATGACTTCCTGGTCGGACAGAGACACAACCTTGAACAGATACAGGTCATTGACGACAACGGCACAATGACGCCGGAATCAGGCAAATATACCGGACTGGACCGTTTTGAGGCACGTAAATGCATCGTAGGGGATCTTGAGAAAGAGGGCTCTTTGATCAGCGTTAAGGAAATAACGCACTCTGTCGGAGAATGTTATCGCTGTCACACGGTCATTGAACCGTATCTTTCGGAACAGTGGTTTGTCCATACGCGCCCGCTTGCGGACGCAGGAGTTGCAGCGGTACAGGCCGGAGATATCCGTTTTGTGCCTGATCAGTGGACTAACGTATATTATCAGTGGATGGAGAACATCAGGGACTGGTGCATCTCGCGGCAGCTCTGGTGGGGTCATCGCATCCCGGCATGGTACTGTGACAAATGCGGAGAGATCATCGTTGAAACGGAGGCCCCGGGATCATGCCCGAAGTGCGGCAACACAGAGCTGAGGCAGGATGAAGACGTACTGGACACATGGTTCTCCAGTGCATTGTGGCCCTTCTCGACCATGGGCTGGCCGGAGAATACCAAACTGCTGCAAAAGTACTACCCGACCTCCGTCCTCGTAACCGGTTTTGACATTATTTTCTTCTGGGTAGCCAGGATGATAATGTTCGGGCTTGAAGGGATGAATGGAAAAGTTCCGTTCCGAGACGTTTATATCCATGCTCTTGTGCGGGATGAAAAGGGACAGAAGATGAGCAAATCACGCGGTAACGTCATAGACCCCCTGACGATAGTCAGGGACTACGGTGCGGATGCATTACGGCTCACGCTTGCGGCTCTCACAGTGCAGGGACGAGATATCTTCCTCTCAACGGAGAGGATAGCCACATACCGTCTATTTATGAATAAGCTGTGGAACGCCAGCCGCTTTGCCCTTATGAATCTTGAGGACGCGGAGATGGGACAGCAGTGGGAAGAGGCCGAACTGCGCATACAGGACAAGTGGATACTGAACAGAATATCCCAGGTTTCTGCCGAGATGACGCGTCTTCTGGACGGATATTTCTTCGGCGAATCAGCGAGGCTTATGTACGACTTCACATGGGGCGAACTCTGCGACTGGTATCTTGAACTGTCGAAACCGGCCCTGAGAGGTGAAGAGGGCGATGCAAGGCGCAGAACGACACAGGCAGTACTGCTTGCGGTATTTGAGGATGTGCTGAAATTACTACATCCGTACATACCGTTCGTGACTGAAGAACTTTGGCAGGCATTCCCGTTCGGAGGGGACATTATAGAGCACAGCTCGTGGCCCGAACCACGCCTTGCCGAAATAGACGAGAGGCTCATATCAGACATGGGCTTTATTCAGGACATAGTACGCTCAGTGCGTAACCTGCGCGCAGAGGCCAGGATCACTCCTCAGATTGTTATTCCAAGAGTAGTGCTCTCAGTTCATAACGCTGATAAGCTCGGCATCCTTAAATCATCTGAAGCTCAGATACTCCTACTGACCAAGGTCGAGTCACTCCTGCTGACCGGAGACGGATCAGTCAAACCGGAGCACAGCCTGACTGCGGTTCTCGATGATATCCAAATCTATCTGCCAGTCGGAGATCTGCTTGATGTAGATAAAGAAGTCCTGAGGCTAAAGAACGATCTCGAAAAACTGGAAAAAGATATCGATAAGAGCAGAGCAAAACTTTCGAACGCCCAGTTTGTCGAAAGAGCGCCTGAAGAGGTCATTACCAAGGAAAAGGCCAATCTTGCATTTAATGAGGCAAAGAGAGACCGGATCATAGAAAACCTTGATAGCCTTACAGAGTAGCGATGCATATTCAAAAATATTTTGAAGAAATAGAAAGTGAACTTCAATCACTGGCAAGTCCCGGGATACGCCCCGGGCTTGCCAGGCTTTCCAAGCTGCTGTCGCTCGCAGGGGATCCTGAACGCGCGTTCCCCGCCGTCCATGTCGTCGGCACAAACGGGAAAGGCTCAACAGCCGCGACCATCGCCTCCATTCTCAGAGAATCCGGGTACAGGACCGCTCTCTATACGAGTCCGCATCTTGTTTCGTTTGGAGAAAGGCTTGAAGTTGATGGAATTTATGTTTCGCCTGAAAAATGGTATGCATGCATTTCAAAAATAAAAAAAATGATAACCGAATGCACTTTCTTTGCTGATAATAATCCGACATATTTTGAGCTCATAACGGCAGTTTCGTTTATGATCATCGCCGAGGAGAATGTAGACATAGCGGTAGTGGAGGCCGGGCTTGGCGGCAGGCTGGACGCGACAAATATCCTTAAGAATGTCTTTTTGACACTTATTACGCCAATCGGCATGGATCATACGGAATACCTGGGAGATACGATACAGGAGATAGCACACGAGAAATTCTCCGTAATTCGCAAAAACACTCCTGCTATATTTGCCGGAGGAAATACCGAATTAGAGGCATACTTCCTGGAAATGGCTGCAAAACGCGGCGCATACGCGCTGCTGATGCCGGAATCGTGCAACATATGCGAAGTCGAGACATCACTGAACGGGACTGCGTTTACTTTAAAAACGCAAAAGAGAACAAGCACAAGATATATAACGCCGCTTATAGGGCACTATCAGGCAGAGAATGCGGCGCTCGCCATTATGGGTGCGTGCGTGCTCAAGGATAAATTTCCTGCGTTGACTGAAGCTTCAATAATGGCGGGAGTCAAAAAAACGTCATGGCAAGGCCGGCTTGAAAAGCTGGCGGATGATCCTGTGCTTCTTGTTGACGGGGCCCATAATCCGCATGCAATGAAACGCCTCGTCGAAACACTTTTGATAATATCGATAAAGGGCGGTTTAAATATTGTACTTGCAATGATGAAAGACAAAGATATACGTATGTCATTAGAGATACTAAAACAGCTCGATCCGCTTATTTACTGCACTCAGGTTCCCGATATGGAGCGCTCCATGAAAGCAGACGGACTCTGCGCTCTGGTTCAGGAATGCGGGCTAAGGACTGCAGGAGTCTGGCTTGACCCCATCGATGCCGTCAACAACGCACTTTTAACCTCTTCTGTCTCCGTATGCTGCGGCAGTCTTTACCTTGTTGGTTACATAAAGGCCCGCATCGATGGAATTCGAGGGCTTTAATTCTTACAATAAAAACGGGCAATTTGTCATAGACCTGGTATTGCCTGACGAAATAAGGGATGTATTTTTTGCGTCATTGTACGGCAGGGGATGGATCAACGACGCCGCAGAGGGTGATCCACTCAAGGTATGGGATTTTATGTCACATAATTTTAATAACGTTAATTTAGTTGCGCCTCATCAGGTACATGGAACTGATATAATACCTGCGGAGCGTAGATATTCCATTCCTTTGAGACCTGAAGCCGATGGCGTTTTTTTAAATGGATCCTCAGATTGTTTTGCCAGTCTGCGTTTTGCAGACTGCGTACCGGCAGTCATTGCCGGAATCACACCTGAACCGTGGATGCTGCTGCTGCATTCAGGATTTTCCGGAACTGTGAAGAATATTATTTCCTCCGGGATATCGGCAGTCATAAAACACTTTGATACAAACCCGGCAGGCAGGATGTGGGCATGGATAGGTCCGTGTATATGTAAAAAATGCTATAGCCGCAGAAAAGAAGATCCTAACACCGCAAGAGCGGTAGAATCGTTCTCCGTGTCCAATACATTTGAAAGCAGCGGGCTGGTTCATTTCGACATACAAAATCAGATAAGAGACCAGCTGATAGAGAGCAATATTGCGAAAGACAGCATCTATATGTATAAAAGCTGCACTCTATGCAATCGTGATATTTTCTACTCATATCGCGGAGGGGACGAGAAAAACAGGATTTTCCTTCTGGCCGGGAATGCCACAAAATGCCGTAAATAAGTGACAATGCTTTAAGGCTGAGTGAGATATATTCCATGCGCGAGGTGAAATAATAATGGACAATATAAAAGTCGGCGTTATTGGAGTCGGCCATCTTGGAATGCACCATGCAAGAGTTTATACAGAGATATTTGGCACACATTTAGTCGGAGTTATGGATATCAATGAAGAGAGAGCCCATGCGGTTGCAGACCAACTCGGGGTGGCTGCGTTCAGCGATATTGAATGCTTCGTCAGGGAGACAAGGCCCGATGCGTTGAGTATAGTGGTACCCACAAGTCTGCATTTCCAGATCGCTAAGACAGCGATGGAGCAGGGGATACATGTTCTCATAGAAAAACCTGTTACGACAAGTGTCGATGAGGCGGAAAAGCTTCTCCGCCTTGCTGTGAAAAGGGATCTGATCCTGCAGGTCGGGCATATTGAACGTTTCAACAGTGCGGTCCAGCATGTAAGGGAATTTATAAACGATCCGTATTTTATACAGACACAAAGGATAGGGCCGTTTTCTCCCCGCATCGGCGATGTCGGCGTGGTTCTTGACCTTATGATCCACGACATAGATATAATTCTCTCAATGATAAATTCAGAGCTTGTATCGATTTCTGCCATGGGACGCTGCATCCGCACAGACCACGAAGACATAGCTTCCGCACAGCTTACTTTCGCAAACGGCGCAATGGCACAGATACTGGTAAGCAGGGTCTCGGAAAAGCGCATGCGCCAGATGGAAATAACTGAGGCCGAGCGTTATATAACAGTCAACTACGAGACACAGGATATTTCAGTACAGAGAAGCGTAAGAAACAGCACTGGAAATATCGTTGAAATTATGGAACATCCGGTATTTCCGAAGACAGAACCTCTAAAAATGGAGCTGCAGCACTTTGTCTCCTGTGTAAGGGAAGGCAGACAGCCAATGGTAGGCATAAAGGATGGTAAACGCGCACTGGAAGTATGTGTTGCCGCCCTCAGGCAGATACATGAGGAAAAGGCTGACTCAAATGCACTGTTTTCGGCAATTTAGACAAATAACAAATGACATTCAGGGCAACAAGAGTTATCATCTAGAGAGGATGTTTCTCCTCTCTTTTTTATTGTCATAGAGAACATTCCTAAATGAAAGGGTGTTTCTTCTTTGTTCGAATTTTTAAAAACAGTCCCACCTGTGAATCTTCAGGCTATTGTCGCGCTGGCTCTGTTTGGAGTATCGCTTTTTCTTGCTCGCATGGTAGTTAATATCCAGTCGGGAAAGTGGCCTGGAAGCCCTCTTTTTGTAATATACTTGAGATGTCTGTTGGGCTTTACATTCGCTGCATCGATAGGGCTGGGTTTTTATTGTTTTGCCGGCATTGACATCATTTTTAATAAATAATCAAGGAGAGCTGATGTATGCATAATTTGCTTAGCCGTGGCTTTGACGGAGATTTCAGAGCGATCGGCCGTCTGATCAGTCTGATAGAAGCTGACTCTCCTATCGCCAAGGACATTATGAAGCAAGTATACCCGAGGACCGGCAAAACGCAGGTGATCGGAATTACCGGAAGCCCTGGCGCAGGTAAAAGCACCTTTGTGGACAGGTTAATTTCTCAATTCAAGTCCGATGGTAAAAAAATCGGAGTTATAGCGATAGACCCCTCAAGTCCATTTACAGGCGGAGCTATATTGGGTGACCGGCTGCGCATGCAGAGCCATACTTTGGACAGTGGTGTCTTTATCCGCAGTATGGGTTCAAGAGGACATCTTGGAGGAATAAGCCGCGCAACTCACGAAGCTGCCCTTATACTTGACTCGTGCGGTTTTGATGTGGTTCTGATAGAGACAGTCGGAGTTGGTCAGTCAGAGGTAGACATCATAAAGATCGCCGACACTGTCTGTCTTGTGCTCGTTCCGGGAATGGGCGATGACGTACAGATAATGAAGGCGGGAATCATGGAGATAGCCGATGTTTTCGTAATAAATAAGGCTGATAAAGATGGAGCGGACAAGGTAGCTTCAGATGTACAGCTTATGCTGAAGATGCTTGGGGAAAAAGACTGGATACCTCCTGTCTGCCTTGTCTCATCGCAGAAAAACACAGGAGTCGGCGAGGCAAAAGAAGCTCTGGACAGACACTGGGATTACCTGCATTCCACCGAGGAAGGCAAGAGGCGCCGCTATTCTCAGCTTGAGATGGAGGTAGAAGATGTTCTCAGGGAAGAGATATCGCGAATCGTCGAAAAAACATGGAACAAACGCAAGTCGGCTGGCATCTTCGATGAACTCGCCGAACGCAGGATTGATCCATACACGCTTGCCAATGAGATAATTACAAAGATAATAAAAGACCATAACACCGTTTGATGATCAATGAGAACTATTAATCAAGTTTGGAGGAATTTAAATTATGAAGATCGCCGTCGGCGCCGACCATGCCGGATTCAGCCTCAAGGAAGAAATAAAAGAATATCTTAAAAGCAGCGGGCACGAAGTTATTGACTGCGGAACATCATCATGCAGCCAAAGCGTGGACTACCCTGACAATGGGATCCTGACTGCTGAAGCAGTCGCTAAACACGAAGCAGACAGAGGGATGCTCTTCTGCGGCACAGGCATAGGTATGAGTATAATTGCAAACAAGGTGAAAGGGATCAGGGCAGCCCTCTGTCACGACCATTTTACCGCCGCAATGAGCCGCAGACACAATGACTCGAATGTGCTTGTCATCGGCAGCAGAGTAACAGGATCAGGACTTGCAAAGGACATAATAGACACATGGATAAGCGAGGAATTTGAAGGTGGCCGCCATAAATTGAGGCTTGATAAAATAACGGCCTATGAACAGGAGCACCCATCAGATTTACAGCGGTCTTCATGCGCTTCCGGCCTGAGCGAGGGACGCACTATAGTCATAGACCATCCTCTCGTCCTGCACAAACTTGGTCTTATGCGCAATAAGGATACATCATCAAAGGATTTCAGGGATCTCGTACAGGAAGTTGCGGGACTCATGGTCTATGAGATAACAAGGCATCTTTCCCTCGAAGAGATGGAGATAGAGACTCCAATTGCAAGGACAAAGGTTTTCACTCTTTCAGGCAAAAAACTAGCAATCGTACCAGTTCTGAGAGCAGGGCTCGGGATGGTCGAAGGCATACTCAAACTCATACCTAATGCAAAAGTTGGTCATATTGGCCTTTACAGAGACCCTGTGACACTTAAACCCGTGGATTACTATTGTAAACTGCCCAATGACATATCTGAACGGGATATTTTCGTAGTCGACCCGATGCTTGCGACAGGCGGCTCAGCTGCCGCTGCAGTCAGCCATATCAAGAACAAATGCGGCAAAAGGATATCACTTGTCTCTCTGCTCGCTGCGCCTGAGGGGATAGCAAAATTCCATGGAGAACATCCGGACGTCGATATTTATACAGCCGCAATAGACAGCCATCTGAACGAGCACGGATATATCGTGCCTGGCCTCGGCGACGCCGGAGACAGACTTTTTGGTACAAAATAGCTGTGACTCTCTAGGGGTACGATAGTGCTTCCGATGTACCTTTTTACCCTTGTAATGTTTTTATGGGGGCTTATAGCGACTCCGGTCTCGATCGGCCTGGCACAAAAGTTCAGGCTCCTTGATATACCCGGAGGAAGGAAGAGACACCGCAGCATTATGCCGCGAGGTGCAGGGATTGTTTTATGGAGCGGATATCTTCTCTGGGCCCTCTTCACAGGTAATCCAGGAGTTGAAGTCCCTTATGTGGCCACAGGTGCAACTGTTGTCTTTATCATAGGCTATATGGACGACATGCATCCTCTGCCGCCGCTTTTCAGGCTCTTCTTCCATCTCGCCGCAGCTGCGTGGGTGGCGTATCCGCTTCCGATACCTTTGTGGCAGAGGATGCTTTTTATCCTGTGGATATCAGGCACCACCAATGCCTACAACCTGATAGACGGAATGGATGGTCTATGCCTGACTGTGACGCTCATAACTTCAATTGTGGCTCTGTATGCCGGAAATGCAGGTGTCTGGATGCCGGTAGCCGGTCTCGTATTCGGTGTTCTGCTCTGGAATTTTCCACAGCCAAGGACATTTCTGGGGGATGGGGGAAGCACTCTTCTCGGCTACATCTGCGCATCACATCTTGCATGGAGCATATTCCCAGACATTTTCGGCAACAGCTTTGTTCATCTTGTCCTGATACTCCTTCTGATAGGAGGAGTGCCGGTCATAGACACTCTCGTGGCAATGACACGCAGGGTGCTTACTAAAAAATCACCTCTCTCCCCTGACAGGGGGCATGCACATCACAAACTGCAGGATGCCGGATTATCAAAGTTAAGCACCCTTGCGGTTCTGGGTTCGTTACATTTTTTTCTGATGGTCTGCGGGCTCCGCCTCATGGGAGTACGGATATTTAATTTGTTTTGATCAGTGACAGACGGAGGACATAAAAATGGATAAAAAAGTTATCGTATGCGTATTAGGCACACGGCCCGAGGCAATAAAAATGGCTCCGGTCGTCATTGCATTGCGCGACCAGAACTATTTCGACACGAAGATTCTGGCCACAGGCCAGCACGCGGCAATGCTTGATCAGGCGCTCGGACACTTTAAGCTTAATGCTGACCTCAATTTACACATCATGAAGGACCGCCAGACACTTGATCATATAACTTCATCAGTCCTGACAGGTGCCGGTGAGTATTTTGACAGCTTATCTCCCGCCGCTGTACTTGTACACGGGGATACAACCACTACATTTGCCGCCGCCCTTGCGGCGTTTTACAGAAGGATCCCGATAGGACACGTCGAAGCAGGACTGCGCAGCGGTAACATGCACCTGCCTTTCCCAGAAGAAATGAACCGAATACTTACCGATAGGATAACAGACTTTTCATTCGCACCTACAGTTCTGGCTAAGGAAAACCTGCTGCGCGAGGGAACGCCGGAAAAGAACATTATTGTTACCGGCAATACGGTAATAGACGCGCTCTTTTATACTATAAGCAGTATAACTAAACCTGAATGTGAAGAATTGCGCAGGCTGCCGGAGAATGCCCCGTTTCTCCTCGTTACGGCACATAGGAGGGAATCATGGGGGCAGCCTCTCGAAAATATCTGCTCCGCAATGAGTGAACTTCTGGACAGCTACCCTGAGTTGTGGATGGTCGTACCGATGCACAAAAATCCGGCGGTAAGGGAGATAATCAGGAGGCATCTCGAACATAGAAAACAGGTTATTCTTTGTGACCCGCTTGATTATCCTGATTTTGTCTGGGCTATGAATAAATCCAAGTTTATACTGAGCGACAGCGGAGGAGTGCAGGAAGAGGCATCCTCAATAAAAAAACCGGTACTAATACTCCGCGATGTCACTGAGCGCCCCGAAGCAGTCGAACACGGCAGCGGCATACTTGTAGGAGTGGACAGGGATAGGATAATTTCACAGGCAAAAGAACTCATGCAGGACAGTGAAAATATCATTAGAATAGAAAAAAAATGTATGGATCAACCTTTCGGCGATGGCAAAGCATCAATAAAGATAGCAGAGGCACTGAAAGAATATTTTGAAGGGTAGGGGATTATTCCTGCCTCGCACAGCAGACAGGAGTGAAATCAATTGCAGGATAAAATGCTAATCAGGGGCGGGAAACCATTAAATGGCACTGTGGATGTACAGGGGGCTAAAAATGCAGCTCTGCCTGTCATGGCTGCATCAATTCTTCTCAGAGGACAGAGTCTTACTATTGAGAAAGTTCCCGACCTGTATGACATCCACACGATGTGTGACCTATTAGGTCATTTAGGAGCTAAAATAGCCTTTCAAAACAACCGTATGACAATAGATGTCCCTGAAGAACTAAGATGGGAGGCTCCTGCAGACATTGTCCGCAAAATGAGAGCTTCTTCTCTTGTCCTGGGACCGCTGGTTGCAAGATGCGGGAAGGCGGTGCTCCCTCTTCCCGGCGGTTGTGTCCTCGGCAGCAGGCCTATCGATTTTCATCTTAAGGGACTCGCTAAGATGGGTGCCGTGATCGACCTGAACCACGGATCTGTTTATGCCACCTTTGCCGATCGCCTTAAGGGAACTACAATTACCCTTGATTTTCCGTCCGTTGGCGCGACCGAAAACCTTATGATGGCCGCTGCTCTGGCTGATGGAGTGACCAATATTGAAAACGCCGCTCAGGAACCTGAGATAGTCAATCTAGCAGAGGTGCTTAGACTGATGGGCGCCCCTATCAAAGGGGCCGGCACTCCTAATATCAGAATTACTGGACAGAAATCTCTACACTCCGCACAGTGCGAAATAATACCGGACCGCATCGAGGCCTCAACGTACCTTATAGCCGGAGTCATAACAAAGGGTTCTGTCACTGTGCGCGGCATCGACCCATCGTATATGGAGGCGATACTTTCAAAGCTCAAAGAGAGCGGAGTCTCAATAGATATATTCAACAACGAGATAACCGCCAAATGGGTCGCACCTCTTAAGGGTATATCTGTAAAGACCATGCCGCATCCGGGCTTCCCTACTGATACACAGCCGCAGCTTATGGCAGCTCTGTCCCTGGCAAACGGGACAAGCGTAATCAACGAAAGTATATTTGACTCCAGACTGCTTCACATCAACGAATTTAAAAAAATGGGAGCAAAGATAGAGGTACAGGAAAATACCGCAATAATAACCGGTGTAAGCAAGATCACCGGCACAGAAGTTCATTCGTCCAACCTGCGCGCCGGAGCGGCTCTGATACTTATGGGGCTTGCCGCAGAGGGAGAGACTCTCGTATGTGACCTTCAGCATGTTTGGCGCGGCTACGAAGGCCTTTTTGATAAAATGAGATCCTTAGGCGCGGATATTGAGATGGTTGATTAGCCATGCTTTGTATTTGAGGCAGAGATGACCGAATCTACAGTATTTATTCCGGGCGTAAAAACCTTCGCCTTTATAGGTGCGGCAGGAACAGGCAAGAGTCAAAGAGCACAGCTTGTCTCCTCTATGGTCGATGCCGATTATATAATTGACGATGGGCTGGTGATAAGCAAGGGCAGCATCGTATGCGGCAAAAGTGCAAAATCAGAACGAAATCAGGTCAGCGCTATCAGGAGGGCCCTGTTTGAGTTCGAAGATCACAGAAAGGAAGTCGCAGCTTTTTTCCGTGAGAATTCTCCCTGTTCAGTTATGATAATCTCAACATCAGACAACATGGTCGAACGCATAATTCACAACCTTGGCCTGCAGGAGCCCTCGAAAATCATCAGGATAGAAGAAGTGGCAACACCGGAAGAGATAGCAAAGGCACGCCGTGAACGTTTCAGCAAAAGACAGCATGTAATACCGGTATCTCACGTTCTGGTCAGAAAAAACTTTGCAGGAAAATTAGCCGGACAGCTGCGTGTTTTCTGGAAGTCAAAAGATAACCGTGAAGGGGAAAAAACGATAGTCAGGCCCCCGTTTAGCTTTTACGGTGATGTACACATAGAGCCCGAAGCTATCAAGCAGCTTGTAAACTTCATAGCAACAAGGACCGCTCAGGTCGCAAAGGTCACAGAAGTTAACGTCAGCCCCGAGCGAGAAGAAAATATTTCTATAGAGGTAAGGCTGGCCGTTACTCTCGGCGAAAAACAGCTCCTTAACATCGCACAGCTGGTCAAGAATAGAATTGCCGTCAGCGTGCGCTATTTTACCGGACTTGATGTAAAAAAAGTAGATGTTATTATTGAGGAAGTGCTTATATGAATAATGATACGGATAAACTGTTGGAGTTGTCACCGGAAGAGAGAGAGCACGCTCTGGATGTGCTATGGAAGCACGCATACCTTAATGCTCAGTCGTGCAAAAGCTGCCGACTTTCCGAGACAAGGACAAAGGTCGTATTCGGGGACGGCAACCCACATAGCAGGCTCCTTTTTATAGGGGAGGGGCCAGGTGCAGATGAGGACGATCAGGGGCTTCCGTTCGTAGGAAGGGCCGGGCAACTCCTTACTCAGATACTTGGTGCGGTTGGGATCGACAGGAAAGACGTCTATATTACCAATATTGTTAAGTGCAGGCCACCGGAAAACAGGGTCCCTACGCCGGAGGAAATGATGATTTGTGATCAGCATCTGCAGACACAGATATTGCTCATAAACCCGGCCCTTATCGTTCTACTTGGCAATACACCGGCAAGATGGATACTGAAGACAAGCGAGGGCATAACAAAGATTCGCGGCAAGTGGTTTGAATGGCACGGCATTCCCGTAATGCCCATGTTCCATCCAAGTTATCTTCTGCGCAACGCATCCTCCAAAGAGGGAAGCCCCAAGCACCTGACATGGCTTGACATCCAGGAAGTCAAGAGACAATGGGATTCTGTCAAAAATAAAGGGAAAACAGATGGGCTCCGATTTGGCTGATATTATGGATCGTAAACCGATACAGCATATCGGGATCGTGATGGACGGCAACGGGCGCTGGGCAAAATCCAGGGGACTTCCCAGAATAATGGGGCATCACGAAGGTGTTCGCGCTGTAGAAAGAACTATACGCGCAGCAAAAGACCTAGGCATACCGTATATCTCTCTATATGCCTTCTCAACGGAAAACTGGAAGCGCCCAAAGGGCGAGGTTATGGGTCTTATGGGACTTTTCAGATATTATATGAGGTCAAAACTTCGAGATCTTGACAGAGAAAACACCAGAGTTCGCTTTGCAGGTCAGATTTCAGCACTGCCTCAGGATATACAGGAAATACTGGCGGAGGCAGAAGAAAAAACAAAAGATAACACTGCGCTGCAGCTAATAATCTGCCTCAACTATGGCGGACGCCAGGAAATACTTGACGCGGTGAACCGTATTATAGAAGACGGCATTGAAGCTGCGATCACTGAAGATATACTGAGGAGATATCTTTATCTGCCTGACATCCCGGATCCGGACCTTCTGATAAGGACCAGCGGGGAGATCAGGATGAGTAATTTTTGGGTCTGGCAGGGCTCATACAGTGAATACTATTTTATAGACAAGTATTGGCCGGATTTCGGCAAGGCCGATCTGGAGCATGCCATTTCAGATTATTTGGGGAGGGAAAGGCGTTATGGAAAAGCTTAAATTGTTTTTAAATTCAAGTCCTGACCTGCCGCTCAGAACTTTCAGCAGTGTTTTTATCGTACTTGTTGTAATTGGAGGCATACTGACAGGCGGGTATATATGGAGTTTGATTGTCTTCGTGATCGCCATATTCTCTCTCTGGGAGTTTTACAAGCTGCTTTCTACAAAACATGATATCTCCCCGTGGCTTATAATGCTTTCGGGAGCATTCATACTATTCGGATCCGCTTTGGACATGAGCCTGACATCTATCCTCTGCACTATATCCATGATTATATTTACCGCTCTTTTCCTCGAAGTGATACGGCGCCAGGTAAGCTCTGAAAGTTTTGCATTGCAGAACATGGGTGCGACGATAGCGGGAATAGCTTATGTCATACTGCCATGGTCCTTTATGATACTGATCCGTACCCGTGAACTTGGCTCGCTTTTTCTTATAACGCTCTTCTGCTGCACATGGAGCTGCGATGTTGCGGCATATTTTGTGGGCAGTCACTACGGCAGGCATCTTCTCTGTGACAAGGTCAGTCCCAAAAAGACCTGGGAGGGCTTCATGGGCGGCGCCGCCGCCAGCTTTCTCTGCGGAGGAGTACTGGCTCTGGTGTTTTCATTTCCTCCCCTCCCGCTCCTTTTGATGGGTCTTCTCTGCGGAATAGCCGGGCAGTTGGGAGATCTCGGAGAGTCTGTGCTGAAACGCGAAGCCGAAGTTAAGGACACAGGCTATATCATTCCCGGACATGGCGGTCTGCTGGATCGTTTTGACAGCATTCTTGTCAACGGGACATTGGCATTTGTAATATTCGAGATAATCGGATAACAGGATGGATAGACCGGAACGCATAAGGATCGCTTTAATAGGTGCGACAGGAAGCGTCGGCGGCGCTGTCCTGGATGTTTGTGCGCGTTTTCCGGAACGTTTTGAGGTCGTTGCATTGGCAGCCCGATCCAATAAAAACAGGCTTCTCGAATTGGCGCACAGGCATGGTTCGAAAAAACTCTGCCTTACAGACCCTCAGGGCGGGAAATTCAGCGAAAATGGATTTGAATGCCTTTCCGGCATAGAGGGGTTTTCCATCCTTGCCGCAGACGATGAAATTGATCACGTGATATTCGCATCATCCGGCGTTTCCGCTATCAAAGCCCTCCAGACGGCCTTGAAAGCGGACAAGGATGTCTCTCTTGCTAACAAGGAAAGCATCGTCGTTGCAGGACCATGGATAATGCCGCTGATAAAGCATCAGAATCAGTTACGCCCCGTTGACAGCGAACACAGCGCAGTCTGGCAATGCCTGCGCGAAGACCCGCATCGTGAAATCAGCAAAATATGGCTGACCGCTTCCGGAGGTCCGTTCAGAGAATACACCGGCGAGCAGCTTGGATCTGTAAAGCCATCCGCCGCGCTGAGACATCCTGTCTGGAAAATGGGAGCCAAAATAACGATAGACAGTGCCACGCTGATGAACAAAGGTATAGAATGCATAGAGGCCATGCGGCTTTTCAACCTGCCTTCAGAGAAAGTCAGCGCGCTCATCCACCACGGATCACAGGTACACGGGATGGTGCTGTTCTGCGACGGGACAATGAAAATGCTGCTCTCACCTGCAGATATGAGGCTGCCTGCAGCTGCCGCCATGGCATGGCCTGACAGGCTAGACCTTATGGAGCATGGATTTGATTACATACACCCTGACAAATGGGATCTGGAATTCAAAGAGATAGATGGTTCCCGGTTCCCCTGCTTTGAAACGGCGCGCAGGGCAGGCAGTATGGGCGGCGCATATCCTTCTTTGCTCGTCGGAGCAGATGAAACGGCCGTAGCAAATTTCCTTGACGAAAACATCCCTTTCACCGCTATTTCAAAGATAGTGGAGGAGACAATGGGTAAATGGCAAGGCAGAGCGCCCGAGACACTTGACGATGCAATCGCGCTTGTAAAAGATGGAGAGCGGCTCGCTGCTGAGCTGTGTAAAAAATGGAGGCACACTTCTTGATAAGTATCATCTCATTTCTGATCGTAATAGGAATATGTGTTATCTCGCATGAAGGCGGCCATTTTATTGCCGCAAAATGGCGGGATGTTTTCGTCCACGAATTTTCATTCGGTATGGGGCCCTCTTTATGGAGCAAAACAAGGGGGGAGACATTGTGGTCTTTCAGGGCATTTCCGATTGGCGGATTTGTAAGGCTCGAAGGGGAAGATGCGTCCGACAGCGAAGACCAAAAGAAGAAAAGCATAGATCCATCACGCTCTCTGAGTGCTAAAAAACCGTGGGAACGGCTTGTGATAATAGCGGCCGGGGCATTTGTCAATATTATGTTGGCATGGCTGCTCACAACAGCATATCTGACAGGCTACGGCATATATGATCTGGAAAAACCTGTGATAGGCACAATAATGGACAAAACTCCTGCACAGGCCGCTGGGCTGCAGAGCGGTGACAGGATCAGCTCGATCAATGGCATAAAGTTAGAAAAATGGTCCGATATAAGAAAAATCATACAAGACAATAAAATAACTGGCGACAGGTTCAATATTACAGTCGTACGCGGAGGAAAAGAAATCAATTACACCGTTGATATCCCGTTAAGCAAAAAACAGGGCGGCAGGTTTTTAGGCATACAGCCCGCTCTAATAAGATATCCGCTTAGCGAGGCCCTCACAAAAGCTTTCAGTTATTCATGGCAGATGGGGGTGGAGATACTTCGCGGTCTCTGGATGATATTGACGATGCAGATACGCTCCGATGTCATAGGCCCTGTCGGGATAGCCATAATAGCCGGAGATGCCTTCAAACAGGGGTTCTGGTCTTTTATTGCATTTCTGGGCGTAATAAACCTGAATCTGGGATTGCTTAACCTGCTGCCCTTCCCGGCCCTTGACGGAGGAAGGCTTGTCTTTATCCTGATTGAGATGATCACAGGAAAAAATGTCCCTGAAAAGTGGGAAACCAGGGTGCATTACGCTGGCTTCATCATACTGATAACGCTCATAATACTTGTGACAGGCAAAGATATAATAAGACTTTTTCATTAGGCGGCGTGAGTGATGGGAAGCAGAAAAATCATCAATATTGACGGACTTGTGATAGGAGGCATTTCCCCTGTAAGGGTCGAGAGTATGCTTAAGACGCCGCTCAGCGATCTTCCCGGGTGCATTTCTGAAATAGAGGAACTGGACAAAGAAGGCTGTGAGCTTGCAAGAGTATCTCTGCCTGATCTGTCTCTTTGTGATAATTTCAAAAAGCTTATAAAAACCGCACACATCACACTTATGGCCGATATACATTTTAACCACAGGCTGGCTCTTGCAGCACTGGATGCCGGCTGTAGATCGATCCGTATCAACCCTGGAAATATGGACAGCCACACACGCACCTTGGATGTGATAAAAGCTGCCCAATATAACGGTGCGGTGATAAGGATCGGGGCAAACGGAGGTTCACTGAACAACAGGCAGATCAAAGAAGCGGGCGGCGACAGGGCGGCAGCGCTTGTCCTTGCAGTTGACGAACAGATCAGGGTGCTTCTTGACAACGATTTCGACAAAATCATAATCTCAGCAAAGTCAAGCTCAGTACCTGAAACACTACTGGCCAATACAATACTGTCCGGCAAATATCCATTCCCGATCCATATAGGTATTACAGAGGCAGGGGGAGGCCTTTCAGGCGTAGTAAAAGGTTCAGCCGGCATAACACTTCTGCTTGCGCAGGGTATAGGTGATACCATGCGCGTAAGCCTGACTGCCCCGGGGACAGATGAGGTCAAAGTAGGTTACCATATCCTCAGGGCTCTTGGCATCAGACAAAGAGGATACAACCTGATAAGCTGCCCCACTTGCGGGAGGAAAAGGGTGGACGTGGCTGAACTTTCCCAAATAGTGTCGAAACTTCTCCCCGAAGGGATCAAAGACGGGCTTACGATCGCAATAATGGGGTGCGAGGTAAACGGTCCGCGCGAAGCAGCAGGGGCAGATCTTGGGATAGCCGGGACTCCGGATGGCTTTGTGATGTTCCGACGCGGCAGGCCGGTATATACCGGCAGTATGGAAAATATGAGAGCAGAGCTATTAAAAATACTGGATACTTTATAAAAAAACAATGATGATCTTCGGAGAGAAAACTCGCCGGAGATCATTTTATATGAACTATTGGAATCTTGGAGTTTATTTATATTTGTGCTATAATTTTTCTGTTATTTGACATCAACACTTTAACTAGTATATATAACTATCGTAACCGCAACGTTCCACATTACTCGCCATGCGCCAGATATTAGAAAGTAAATCTTTTCTAACCAACTTATGGGGGTGTAAATATGTACCAGGAAAAGCCGTTTTGTATATTCTCTGAAACAGGTCCGCTGAAACAGGTCATGCTTCACCGTCCCGGAAAAGAACTTGACCGCCTTACTATCAACAACATGGATGAACTGCTTTTTGACGATTTGATCTGGCTCCAACAGGCACAAAAGGAGCATGACAACTTCGCTGACATTCTGAGAAAAGAGGGCTGCGAGGTACTTTACTTCCAGGAATGCCTCGCCGAGGTCATCGAAGACATGGAGATCCGAACATCGCTTATTAAAGATGTATTTTCTTTCGAATGCCTTGACAGGCGGATATCGGAAGGCCTGGCAGCAGCTTTTATGGAACTTCCGTCAGATGAATTAGCTTCTCACCTCATCGCAGGATACAGCAAGAAAGAAGCAGCCGAGATCTGCAGCCCTGCGCTCAGCCTCATGTCACATATTGAAACAGGCGGAGAGTTTGTCATCCGCCCGATTCCCAACCTTTATTTTCAGAGAGATCCGGCAATAACTGTCGGCAACGGAATAATCATAGGCCAGATGACCTTCGAAGCACGCCGCAGAGAGCCTCTTTACTGGAAATACATAACAAATTATCATCCAAGGTTCAAGGGCATGAAGATACTTTTTGGAGACAAACCGGATGAAGTATGGCCGCATAAAGTTGAAGGCGGCGACCTTCATGTTTTTTCAGAAACAGCAATGGCAATAGGCGTAAGCCAAAGAACAGCCCCGACTACAGTGCAGAGGATAGGACGAAATCTTGCCCAAAATACTCCCATCAGAAGGATCTTCGCTTTTGAGATACCAAAGGAACGTTACTGTATGCATTTAGACACTGTCTTTACAATGGTCGATAAGGACGCTTTCACAATATTCCCGACAGTTATCGATGTCCTTAAGGTCTGGCAGTTGGATTATAACGACGACGGGACCCTTGCCTCGCTTAAACAGGTCAAGAGATGGAAGGAAGCCATCGCTGAAACGCTTGGTTTCGATAAGATACGTGTCATTGAGATGAAGGGGAAAGACCAGGCGGAAACTGACCGCGAACAATGGCACGACGGCTGCAACACATTAGCCATAGCGCCAGGCAAGGTCATAACATATAACCGCAACGTCATGTCCAACAAACTTCTTATGGACAACGGAATAGAGGTTATTGAACTTGACGGCGCTGAGCTTGGGCGGGGAAGAGGCGGTCCAAGATGCATGTCTATGCCCCTTAACAGGCACTCGGTAAAATAGCTGATTTATAATTTTATATATAGAGTTACATTTTCAACAATTTTAAACAAAAATTCCAAGGGGGAATTAATATGGCAGTGAATCTTCGCAACCGTAACCTGATATCTCTTAAACACCATACGCCGCAGGAAATCGAGTATTTGCTTGACCTTTCAACAGACCTGAAAAACAAAAAGCGCGCCGGCATAAAGGGCAACCTTCTTAGTGGTAAGAATGTAGCGCTGATTTTTGAAAAACCATCAACACGCACACGCTGTGCATTCACGGTTGCCGCGATCGATGAAGGCGGCCACCCGGAATATCTTGGAAAAAACGACATCCAGCTTGGGCACAAGGAAGACGTAAAGGACACGGCAAGGGTGCTGGGGCGCATGTTTGACGGTATCGAGTTTCGCGGGTTCAGCCAGAAAGTAGTGGAGGACCTTGCAAAATATGCCGGCGTTCCGGTATGGAACGGCCTTACGGACGATTACCATCCCACACAGGTTCTTGCGGACTTCCTTACAGTACGAGAGAACTTCGGACGCCTCAAGGGGATCAGGTTTGTATATGTCGGAGACGGACGCAACAACGTTGCAAATTCTCTTATGATCGGAGCGGCAAAGATGGGGATGCATTTCGTGATCGGAGCGCCAAAATCACTTTTCCCCGATCCTGCGCTGCTTGAAGAGTGCAAAAAGATCGCTGCCGACTGCGAGTCAGGAGCAACCATCACTATTACTGATGATCCAAGGGCTGCAGTCAAAAATGCCGATGTAATCTACACAGACGTCTGGGCTTCAATGGGTGAAGAAGAAAAGCTTGCAGAGCGCAAGGCCATACTGCAGCCTTACCAGGTCAATATGGATCTTATCAAAGCCACCGAAAATGATAATGTCATATTCCTGCACTGCCTGCCCGCGGTCAAGGGCTACGAGGTCACGGAAGAAGTGTTCGAATCACGTTTTGCAAGACAGTTTGACGAGGCCGAGAACCGCATGCACACCATCAAAGCAACTATGGTGGCAAGCATAGGTAATCTCTAACTTCTGATAAGATAACCGTAAGCGTCAAATATCCCGGACCCGGACATCATCCAAGGGTCCGGGATATTATTGCCTGCACTAAAGACAAGCCGCTTGGCTGAGGCTCGATAGAACCAAAAGCCGTAGCTATCCCATAAGTTACGGAGGAGTTTGAACGTTTAATATTATTTGGGACATGTATGGATGGTTTGACGCACTTTATAGTTGATATTTAACATATTGACAAACATCTATGTGTGATATATATTTGCGTTCGGATAAGGTCAAGTCAGAAAAAATATGTATCTGAGCATAAACTTTCTTCAGTGGAAGTGTTGTATGTTATGACGGATTGCTGCAACCGGTATCAGACTCTTTCTGCATCTCTGACCATTAAGGACATCATTGGCTCATGGAAGGCAAGATGGGGTATCTGCAGGATGGATTACTCAATTGAAGCCGGACTTTATGCCATGGGATGTCCTGATGGAGATTCTCCTGTCCTGGTAACTTCCAATTATAAAATGACCGTAGACAGGGTAAGGAAAAACCTTGCCGGAAGGGACATATGGCTCCTTGTTCTGGATACAGAGGGAATAAACGTCTGGTGCGCTGCAGGCGAAGGGACATTCGGTACCGATGAACTTGTCTCCCGCATAGATAAGACAGGACTTAAGGAGAAAGTGACACACAGGGAACTTATACTGCCGCAGCTTGGCGCTACCGGCGTTTCTGCCCACGAAGTAAGAAAAAGGAGTGGTTTCAAAGTCATATACGGACCTGTAAGGTCAGAAGACATTCCCTATTTCCTCGATAACGCAATGACGGTAAAGCAATCCATGCGGAAAGTCCGGTTTTCACTTCTTGACAGGCTTGTCCTGACACCGATGGAGATCGTAATTGCAATGGGATCGATGCTAAAGGTATTTGGAGCGATGGCGGTTCTTTCTGCTTTAGGTATCCTGCCTGTTGAAAGGGCAGATTATCTTGGACCGCTTGGTTCCGTCTTCATGGGCGCTTTTGTATCTCCGCTCCTTCTTCCCTGGATACCGGGAAGGGCTTTTTCCTTTAAAGGAATGATAACAGGGCTTATATGGGCCATATCGGCAGTCCTGTTTTTATTTTCCAAGGGCGGTGCTAATTGGCTGCAGCTCATTTCTTATCTGCTTATACTGCCGTCGCTGTCCGCTTTTTTTACAATGAACTTTACCGGCTCGTCGACCTATACGTCGCTGTCGGGAGTGGAAAAAGAGATGAAGACCGCGCTTCCCCTTATTGTGGCCGCCATCTCTGCGGGAGTACTGATGAGGATAGTTTCATTTTTAATTTCATAAAGGTAAGGGGAAGGGCAAATGGGGCTTAAGTATCTAAAGAATGTTGCAACATTAAAACTTGACACGGACAAATGCATCGGGTGCGGAATGTGCGAGATCGTCTGTCCGCATGCTGTCTTCACCGTAAAAAACAACAAGGCATGGATCAACGACATAGACATGTGCATGGAATGCGGCGCATGCTCGATGAATTGCCCTGTCTCCGCAATCACAGTGAAAAGCGGAGTAGGCTGTGCTTACGCTGTGCTCATGGGGATGTTTAACGGGAATAAAGACAGAGAAGGTCCATCCTGCGGAGGTTCAGGCTGCTGCTGATAGTATTGAATGGATAATGCAGGCATGGATCGCCGCTCTACATTTAATTAATGTTTCGAACCAGGGATATGGATGTTTTTTTGGGACTGTTTGTCATGCTGTGCATACCCATGCATCTGTCATAACTCATAAATTTATGACTTATAGGTTATCTTTGTGTTAAAATATAGCTCGTGTAAAATGACAGATCACCATACAAAAGAGAGGCGTTATAATTTGTCCATCTATCGTGATCCCAAAAAAATCTCAATTTATCTTGAATCATGGATCATGGAACATATCTCCGGTGCATCTGCGAAGGGTGCCGTGCTTGGAATAAGCGGGGGAATAGATTCAGCTGTTTTAGCCGGACTCTTGTGCAGGGCTGTCGGCCCGGAAAACGTAATAGGCATTATAATGCCGTGTCACAGTCTGCCCATTGATGAAGAATATGCGAGGCTGCTTGTTCCCGCCTTTGGGTTAAAAACTTATAAAGTGGATCTTACCGAAACCTTTGACTCCATATTGGCGGCGATAAAATCTGAGAAGTTGACCCTTGATGCTCTTCCGGCAGCGAATATAAAACCAAGACTGCGCATGACAACGCTTTACGCGATCGCTCAGCAGAACGGCTGTTTAGTCTGCGGAGGCGGCAACAAAGATGAAATCATGTACGGATATTTCACAAAATATGGTGATTCAGGCGTTGACCTGCTGCCTATGGCAGATCTGCTTAAGGGCGAAGTACGCGCTTTGGCTGAATATCTTGGCGTCCCGCGGGAAATAATCGACAGGCCTCCGACAGCAGGCCTTTGGGCAGGACAGACGGACGAGGCTGAAATGGGGCTTACATATGAAGACCTTGATAAATATTTAGCAACAGGTGTCGCCACAGAAGAAGTCAAGGCCAAAATAGACGCGGCAATAACGAGATCTGAACATAAGCGCATATTTTCTCCCATGGCAGTACTTCCAAAAGAACTCTGATATTTTTGTAAAGTCGCTCCAGATAGTTTCCAGCTGTTTATTCCATATATATTTTATGAGGTGATTTTTTTGTCAGGACATTCAAAATGGGCAAACATCAAACATCGCAAGGCAGCCCAGGATTCAAAAAAAGGTGTGGCTTTCCAGAGACTCGTTAAAAATGTCATAGCCGCGGCAAAAGCAGGAGGCGGCGACCCGAATGCAAACTTCAGGCTCAAGGTCGCTATTGACAGAGCGAGAGCCGGGAACGTACCAGTCGACAATATCGAACGCGGGATCAAACGCGGTACAGGCGAGCTCGACGGGGCAGTTTATGAAGAAGTGCTCTACGAGGGGTATGGCCCAAACGGAGTTGCGGTAATGGTTCAGGCTATGACAGACAACCGTAACCGCACTGCTCCCGAGATGCGTTCCCTTTTTGCCAAGGCCGGCGGTGCTATTGGCGAACTTGGCTGTGTGGCATGGAATTTTGACAGAAAGGGTATCATAGAAATAACAGGAGAAGGCTTGGATGAAGACGAGCTTCTTATAGCCGCTATCGACGCAGGGGCAGACGATATGACACCTGAAGATGGAGGGTTTGAGATCACATGCGATCCGACAGTGCTTACCGGTGTCGCCGAAGCATTAAAAAATGCAGGATACAACGTAGAGTCAATGGAAATTGCGCTTGTACCCAAAAATACGGTCACAATAACCAATAAATCTGTAGCGGAGAAACTTCTTGCCATGATCGAACGTTTTGAGGAGCATGACGATGTTCAGGCTGTATACTCAAACTTCGAGATACCGGACGAGATACTTGCTCAGATCGACTAAAGACGGATTGAACATAATAAGGGCACTTGGAATTGATCCCGGCCTTGGAACACTGGGCTACGGCGTTGTATCACAGCAGGGAGACAGGCTGGTTTGTGAGTCTTACGGTATAATAAAGACGCCGAAGGAACTTTCTCTGACGCAGAGGCTCGCTCTCTTATATGAGGAGCTTAAAAAAAAGGCAGAAGAATATCCTCCGGATATAATAGCAGTGGAAAAACTTTTCTTCGGACGCAACACATCAACTGCAGAAATGGTATGGCAGGCGAGGGGAGTAGTACTGCTTCTGGTTGCACAACTCGGCCACACCCCCTATGAGTTTAAGCCATCAGAGGTCAAGATGGCGGTATGCGGCTATGGATCTGCGGAAAAAGGACAGGTACAGGGCATGGTTGCGCATCTGCTTGGCCTGCAGAAGAATCCGACTCCGGATGATGCGGCCGATGCACTTGCCATAGCTATTGCGGGACTTTCAATGGCAGCCTATGACAGAAACATTATGAAGGGCAAATGACTATGATCAACTCTCTTCGCGGTATCGTACTATCCATAGGTGAAGACTGCATTGTTCTTGATGTCGCAGGCTTCGGTCTTGAGGTGTTCATTACACGCTCACTGCTTGAACATGCAGTCATTGATGAAGAGCTTGTCTGCTATGCATACCTTCAAATAAGCGATTCAGGGCTTTCTATGTTCGGTTTCTCAACCGAACTCGAGCGGACACTTTTCCTTGAGCTTCTTCAGGTCAAGACAGTCGGTGGAAAATTAGCCATAACCCTTTTGCGGCATTTTGATGCGGAACAGGTGCTTATGGCTATAATGTCAGGCAGCGCCGCAATGCTCTCTGTCCCGGGGCTCGGTGCAAAGAGGGCGGAGCGGATCTGTTTTGAACTTAAAAATAAAATTGAAAAAAAGTTTTCTGGAATGTTAGACTCCGGAACGTCTGTGTCCTTCGGTGCCACCCTTGACAGCTTTGTCATGGAGGCGCTGACCGGGCTCGGTTTCTCTCAGGGTGAATCAGCCCGTGCGATATCTTTATCTAAGGCTGACAGCGAAACAGATAAAGCCTGGACTGAGGAGAGCCTTCTCAAGGCGTCGCTTGGTATACTTCAGCGTCGCTGACGTGATGCGTGATGTGAGGATATAATGGCTGAAAAAACAGATAAACTCATAGAGACTATAAAACAGGAAAGGGAAGAGGAAATTTTAACCCTGCGTCCGCAGGCTCTTGATGACTTTATTGGGCAGACAAGCTTAAAGGACAAGCTGACTATATACATGGCTGCCGCCATACAAAGGGAGGAGCCGCTTGACCACACTCTGTTCTACGGACCTCCGGGACTTGGCAAAACGACACTCGCGGGAATAATCGCAAAAGAGATGAAGGGAAGCCTTCGTGTAACGACCGGTCCGGCCCTTGAACGCGCCGGAGACCTGGCAGCAATACTTTCAAATATCCAGCCAAACGACGTTCTCTTTATTGACGAGATACACAGGATGTCCGCAAACATCGAGGAGATCCTATATCCTGCAATGGAGGATTTTGCCCTATCCATCATAGTGGGCAAGGGACCGCTTGCCCGCAGCATCAGACTGTCCCTGCCCAAATTTACGCTGATAGGAGCTACTACAAGGCTTGGACTCCTCACATCTCCGCTGCGTGCAAGATTTGGCATTATAGAACAGCTCAGTCTCTACTCACCTGAAGAGCTGACTCTGATCGTTAAGCGCGGAGCAAATGTTTTGAACGTCAATATAGCTGACTGTGCCGCTCAGGAGATCGGACTCCGTTCGCGCGGGACGCCGCGGGTCGCGCTGCGTCTTTTAAGAAGAGTAAGGGACGTTTCAGAAGTAAAAAAAACCGCCCAGGTAAAAAGAGATCTGGCATGCTACGCACTGGATATGTTGGGAGTTGACGGTGAAGGGCTCGACGAAGGAGACAGGAAGTTCCTCAGAGCGCTTGTGGAACTGTTCGACGGCGGTCCTGTAGGACTGTCTACCCTTGCCGCAGCACTCAACGAAGACGCACAGACGATCGAGGATATATATGAACCATACCTGATACAAAAGGGACTGCTCGAACGAACTCCTCGCGGCAGAAAAGCGACCAGAAACACATGGGATTATCTTGGCATACCGGTATCTCCGCACTTTATCCAGTATCAGCAGACACAGCTTTTGGGAGAGGAAGATTTATAATTATGCAACAGATAGGCAGGATGCTTCTTTTTATAGGTATAATCCTTGCCCTTGCCGGTATTGTACTGATACTTGCAGGCAAGCTGGATCTGCCTTTCGGCCATTTGCCCGGGGACATAACATATCAGAAAAAGAACATCACCGTTTTTGCCCCGTTAGGTACCATGCTGGTTATAAGTATCATTATTACATTGGTGCTGAATATCATTTCAAGGTGGAGACGTTGAAAAGTACATTTTTATCCGCTCTTTTTATTGTTTTTATAATGTCATTTATATCTCCTGTCCATGCGGCCTCAGGGAATATCTCTGTGCTGCTTGCGGACGGATGCATAAACGGTACCATATCCGGAACTGAAATAAGCATAACTGACGCATTGGGAATACAGGACCGGTTATCAGGAAACTGCAATGTTAACGTAAGCGGGAACAGGATAATTATTGGTCCTTCCGCTTATGCTATGCCGGTGAAACTCTCGTCCGCATCTCCTATCGCATGGAACGGAACAAAATATTACGGAGACCTTTTATTTAAAATTGCACCGGATGGTTTTTCAGTTGGCAACGACATAGATATAGAACTATATCTGCTGGGTGTAGTTAAAGGTGAGATGAGCGACAAATGGCCTATGGAGGCCCTCAAAGCTCAGGCTGTTATTGCCAGGACATATGTTCTCTCCGCATGCGGCAAACACAGTGGCTATGATGTATGCGCCACTAATCACTGCCAGGTCTACAAAGGAATAAACGGTGATGCAAAAAGCATAGAGGAAGCTGTTAATAGCACCAGGGGTATGATATTGAGATGGCAGGGGGCTCCGGCCTCTGTTTTTTACCACTCAGACAGCGGCGGGATGACAACAGCCGCAGCGCGCGTCTGGGGATCAGACATCCCATACCTCAGGGGCAGTCTCGAGCCTGTCTCATACAGCGGACCCAATACTACATGGCATTCGACTATACCAATGTCCTTTATAGAGTCCAGGTTAAAGGGATCCGGAATAAATGTCGGGACGATCCTGTCCATAACACCGCTCAGCAGAGATGAGAGCGGACGCATCCTTACAATAGAGGTAGGGGGGACCAATGGCACTCAGAATATGACAGGCCACAGGTTCAGGACTGTTGTCGGCGCCGACAAGATAAAAAGCACTTTGTTTGAGTTCAGCCGGCGTTCGAGCTACAGCCCGACACAGCAGCCACAGACAAAAACACAAATTCAGACAAAAACTCCTCCGTCTCGTCCGGCGAAAATCGATCTGCGCAGCATTCCTGAGGATCCGGAGGAAAAGCTTGTCTGGCTGACAAAACATAAGGTTTTTACAACGCAGGAATTAATGGAAATGCTTTCAAACCCGGCTAAAATAGACAGTTACATCGAAACAGGCATAGCGAGAGCGGAGGGACGTCTCCCTATGCCTTATGCAACAGTTGGATCATATCCTGTTCAGGGGACATTTGATCCCAATAAAATACCGGAGTATGAACCGTCAAGCTTTTCTATGGAATCAGGAACGGGAAGCATTGTAGACTTGTACGGGAGGGGCTCTGGGCATGGGGTAGGGCTTTCGCAATGGGGAGCAAAGACACTTGCCGAAAGAGGATGGGACTACAGACAGATCCTTGAACATTACTTCCCCGGAACCACGATCGGACAGTGAGGCTAAAACAATGACAGAGATCGATCTAAGCAGGACCTCAGCTTACAACTACGACCTGCCAAAGGAACAGATAGCACAGGATCCGGTCGAACCGCGGGATTCATCCCGTCTTATGATCGTACACAGAGGATCATCGAAGCTCGAGCACCGTATATTCCATAACATAACAGAGTACCTGCGGGCCGGTGACCTGCTTGTATTGAATGATACAAGGGTCCTGCCTGCACGCGTCTGCGGCACAAAAAAAAATGGCGGCGCAAGGGTGGAAATCTTCTTTTTGCGGCCTGCAGGTGACGGCACAAATAAATGGGTCGCGCTTGTGCGTCCGGGAAGAAAGCTGAAAAAGGGTACCGCTGTCTCCCTTGCCGCAGATACGGATATTATCATTGACGAATATCTTGAAGACGGACTGAGAAAAATATCTTTCCCTGAGAATTCGGACCCATTCGATATTATCCATAAGTTCGGAGAAACCCCTCTGCCGCATTACATAACCGCGACGCATTCAGAACCTGAGAGATACCAGACAGTCTATGCAAAGATGGACAAAGAAAATTCCGTAGCCGCACCGACTGCCGGCCTTCATTTCACAAATGGACTTCTGGAGCAGATGGGTTCCAATGGAATAGAACGTACATTCGTTACCCTGCAGGTCGGGCTCGGAACATTCCGACCAGTCAAGACCGATATAATATCGGAACACATAATGCACAGCGAATTCTGTGAAATTCCTGCCGATACGGCAAAAAAAATCAATGATACAAAGGAACGCGGCGGGAGGATAATTGCTGTCGGGACTACGGTCGTACGCACTCTTGAATCATTCGTAAAGGAGTATGGTGAAGTAAGACCGGGCATGCTCGATACACGGCTTTTCATAACGCCCGGTTTTAAATTCCGTGTGATTGACGGACTGATAACAAATTTCCACCTGCCAAAGAGTACTCTTTTAATGTTGGTATCAGCCTTTGGCGGCTACGGTACAATGATGGCAGCATATAAAGAGGCGGTGGAGAAGCGCTATCGCTTTTTCTCCTTCGGAGATGCGATGTTGATCATATAAAGCAATAACACATTGCATTTATTTGAGAGACAAAAAACTAGGGCTCGTTTTCTTTCACACAAACCCTAGTTTTTGAGTTCATTACAGTCGATGTTTAAAATATTCTTTCCGCCAGCTTATGTACTTCCGTAACCGAGGTACTGCCGGCATGATAGGCCAGAACAGTCGGGGTTTCTCCGTCAAGGACGAGGAAATCCGCCTGTTTTCCGAGCTCAAGGCTTCCGACCTTATTCTGCCTCTTGATCGCATAGGCCGCGTTGAGCGTCGAAGCTGCAAGCGCCTCTTCTACCGACATATTCATGTTCATGACCCCAAGCCCAAAGATAAACGGCACAGATTCACAGAAACATGAGCCAGGATTGCAATCCGTGGCAAGCGCAACAGGAACATCCCAGTCTATCATGTCCCTGCCTCTGGCATAGGGCTTCTTCAGACTGTAAGCCGTTGCAGGCAGAAGAACCGCTATTGAGCCAGCCTTGCCCATTGCCCTGAGGTTTTCCTCGCTTGCGGCAAGAAGATGTTCCGCAGACGTAACCTTAAGTTCCGCCGCAAGCCCGGCTCCTCCGAGATCGTTTACTTCATCAGCGTGTATCTTTGTGTCAAATCCGGCAGCTTTTGCTGCTTTGAGTAATTTCCTGCTCTGATCTACCGAGAAGACACCCTCTTCACAGAATACGTCACAAAACTCTGCTATCCCCTGAGCTTTGACTTCAGGCAGCATCTCGTTGATAAGAACATCGATAAATTCATCGGCCCTGTTTTTATAATCTTCAGGAACCGCATGTGCTCCCATAAACGTCGGAGCTATGTCAAGCGGCGTCTCACGGCCGATGCGCCTGATCACTCTCAGCATTTTGAGTTCAAGCTCAAGTTCAAGACCATATCCGCTCTTTATCTCCATAGTCGTGGTTCCTTTGGAAAGCGCGGACATCGCAAGCTCCTTAGTATGGCAGAAAAGCTCTTCTTCGGTGACAGACTTGACCGCATTGACAGAAGAGAGTATCCCGCCGCCCTTTTTAAGTATTTCAAGATAGGGCAGTCCTGCAAGCCTCATACCGAACTCATCCTCCCGCCTCTTTGCAAAACAGAGATGGGTATGCGGATCTACAAATCCGGGTATAACACAGGCGCCGTCAAAATTGTGCTCTTCATTGACAGATGCTTGGGCAAGTCCCTTAAGCACATCCTCTTCGTCTCCTATTTTCTCGATAAAGCCGTTACGGACAAGCATAGCTCCGCGCTTTATCTCAGTTATTTTCCCCTGTTCTGCTCCCCTGAGCGGGTGACCTGGATCTACAGGAGTAAATATTCTGGCATTCCTGTATAGTTTTACGGTCATTCCGCCCTCTCTCCCATTAGTTCGAGGAGCTGAAGTTCAAGAACCTGGGCCGGGTCAAAACCAGCTATCTGGAGGTAGTAGGCTGCGCTCTCCAGTATCGCGTTTACAGGGATCATCCCATATACTTCAGTCTCGATAACATTTACACCCCAGCGCTTTGCTTCCATGCGGATCATTTCAAGCACGCGATAGAGTGAGTTCTTTTCGTAATCTACAAGGTTCATGCTGACCTGTGTAATGCCGCGCTCCTCAAGAGCAAGCCCTATGCCTTTGACGTGGCAGAAACCGCCTGACGACGCCCTTACTGTCCCGGCAATCTTTTTAGCTATGTCTATATTGTCGGTATCAAGGTTGACGTTAAAGGCTACCAGAAATTTCCGTGCGCCGATTACCGTTCCGCCTGCTGTAGGGTGTAGTCCGGGACCGCCGACATCCGGCATGCGCTCCGCGTTAGTCTTTGCCTCATCCTTAAGGACCTCGTACTGTCCCTTGCGGATAACTTCAAGACGTTTCCTTTCCGGTTTTAATGCCGCATCCTCGTAAAAATAGACCGGAATGCCGCATTCTTTAAAGTAGCGTTCTCCAAAATCATGGGCAAGCCGAATGCACTCTTCCATAGTGATACCTTTGATCGGCGTAAACGGTATCACATCAACGGCACCGATCCTTGGGTGAGCTCCCTGGTGAGTGTTCATATCTATGTGCTTAAGGGCAGTTTTAGCCGCTTCAATAAGAGCATCCTGTATTGGGACCGGGGCTCCTACGAGACTGATGACGAGTCTGTTGTGGTCTTCGTCGGCACGATGATCCAACAGGTATACGCCGCTCTTACCCTTAAAACAGCTTACTATTGCGTCAATAACGTCCTGACGTCTTCCCTCGCTGAAATTTGGTACACATTCGATCAGCTGCATTGCCATATCTTTTGCCTCCTTAATTAATGGGTAATTAATGGATTTCTTATCTTTTTGTCTCGATGCTGTCTCTGCTATATTCTAACAGTTTTTGACAATATTGTTAGGCATCTGCATATATACGTTCGCCGAAACCTGCTTATGTTTATATTTTGTCCTATTTGAGCTCTCCTATTTCTGATTCAACGGCGTCAAGGATCGTCCCATTCTTTACCAGGTCGAGCGATTTCAGCATGAGCGGCTGCATGTACTGATCCTTTTCGTAGAAGGGGATCTCATTACGAATTGCCTTATACGCCGCAGACGTTCCTTTCCCGGGTTTTAGAGGGGCTCTGAAATCTATTCCCTGTGCCGCATTAAGCATTTCTATTGCTATCACCCTTGTTGTGTTGTTGAGTATGGTAAGCCCCTTTCTGGCACTGTAAGCCCCCATTGAGACATGATCCTCCTGTCCGGCCGAAGTCGGAATTGAGTCGACGCATGACGGATGGGCGAGTACTTTATTCTCAGACACGATTGCAGCGGCGGTGTACTGCGGGATCATGAAGCCGCTGTTTACTCCGCTGTCAGAGACAAGGAACGGGGGCAGGTCCGACATCTTATGGTCCACAAGGCGCGCGATACGGCGCTCTGAGATATCGGCTATCTCTGCCAGGGCAATACCGAAAAAATCCATGGCCATTGCCATCGGCTGTCCGTGGAAGTTTCCGCCGCTGATCGCCTCGCCGTCCTTATGGAAGATTATCGGGTTGTCGGTAACAGAGTTGATCTCTATATTTACCTTGTCAAAAACATAACCAACCGCATCCCTGCTTGCTCCATGCACCTGAGGCAGACAGCGGAGAGAGTAGGCATCCTGCACCCTGTCTTTTTTATAGGCTTCTATTATTTCGCTGCCTTCAGTTAAGCGGCGTATATTCTCTGCGACAACACCCTGTCCTACCTGAGGACGGAGATCGTGTGTCCTGCGGTCAAAAGCGTAAGGAACTGCATGTAGCGCTTCAACAGAGAGTGCTGCGGCAATGTCGGCATTTTTCATAAGCTTGATCGCATCATATAAACAAAGAGAGGCAATTCCTGTCATGACTGTCGTTCCGTTGTTAAGGGCAAGACCTTCCTTTGGCATAAGTTCCACAGGTTTCATGCCAACGATTTTAAGAGCTTCTGTCGTAGGCATTTTCTTCCCCTGGTAGACAACATCACCAAGACCGATAAGCGTTATCGCAAGGTGTGAAAGCGGGCAAAGGTCTCCGCTTGCGCCGACAGACCCCTGACAGGGAATGACAGGGTGGATCCCAAGGTTAAGATATTCAACGAGCTGCGACAGCGTTGCAAGGCTGATGCCGGAATAGCCGCGCGCAAGCGTATTTATGCGCAGGAGCATTACGGCTCTGACATAATCCTCAGGCAGAGCCTCGCCAAAACCGCACGCATGGCTCATAAGCAGGTTTTCCTGAAGCTGACGGCTCTTGTCACGGGGGATAACTACCGTGGCAAGGTCTCCAAATCCAGTCGTGATACCATAAACAACGCGGCCTTCGTTTACCCAGTCAAGAACAGAAGCCGCGCATTCGGCTACATCTTTCTTTGCCTGAGGATCAAGTTCCACCTTATATCCTTTCCTTGCAACGTTGACTATGTCCTGGATCGTCAGTGATTTCCCGTCAAGAACTACTACATTATGCCCCATGTTTATTTCCTCCCCGATATTGTGAAATATTTGTTCTTTTGCCAGGCCGGTGCTATAATTTATTTCAAACGTGTAATACTTGTGCTTTTCAAAAATAGACATACTTTTACTACTTTAATACTTTCCAATCTTAAATCTTTGCGCTACAATAAGTATAGTCGCTAAACATAGAGAGTCAAGAAGTTTATGTAGAAATTATTATGAATGGAGTGACAGCTTATGTATGATCCAAAAACTGGCGAGGCATTGGAGATTTGTCTGGAATTCCCTGAAGGACTGCCGCCAAAGGCAGAATTCGAGCCGGGAATAAGAAGAGCTCCGAACAGGGGACAGGTACTTAATGACAAGGAGACGGTCCTGGCACTGAAGAACGCCCTCCGTTACATACCCGAAAAGTACCACAAGGAAATTGCACCGGAATTCCTTGAGGAATACAGGGAGCACGGGCGTATCTACGGTTATCGTTTCCGTCCGCAGGGACGTCTTTACGGCAAGCCGATCGATGAGTATAAGGGGCGGTGCACAGAGGGCAAAGCATTTCAGGTTATGATAGACAACAATCTCGATTTTGAGGTTGCTCTCTATCCTTACGAACTGGTCACCTACGGGGAGACAGGACAGGTCTGCCAAAACTGGATGCAGTATCGGCTTATAAAGAAATATCTGGAGATACTGACAGAGGATCAGACACTCGTAGTTCAGTCCGGACATCCGCTGGGCCTCTTCCGTTCAAATCCATCCGCACCAAGAGTAATACTAACCAATGGACTTATGGTGGGCATGTTTGATAATCCCAAGGATTTTGCAAGGGCAGCGGCACTGGGCGTGGCCAACTACGGGCAGATGACGGCCGGTGGCTGGATGTACATCGGTCCGCAAGGCATAGTCCACGGAACCTATAATACCCTGCTCAACGCAGGCAGAAAAAAATTCCATCTTCCTGAAGGCAAAGGACTGGCGGGACACCTGTTTGTCTCTTCAGGACTGGGAGGAATGAGCGGCGCACAGCCCAAGGCCGCCGAAATAGCAGGTGCCGCCGCAATAATAGCGGAAGTGGATCCTTCTCGTATCGATACACGCCACAGTCAGGGCTGGATCAGCAAAAGGACAAAGGACCTCTCTGAAGCATTCAAATGGGCACAGGAGGCAATGGACGCCGGCGAGCCGCTTTCTATAGCTTATGAGGGAAATATAGTCGACCTGCTCCAGTATGCGCTCGATAAAGACATAAAGATAGAACTGCTCTCCGACCAGACATCATGTCACGCTGCCTATGACGGAGGTTACTGCCCGCAGGGGATCACATTCGAAGAGCGTACAAGACTGCTCAGTGAGGACAAGGAACAGTTCTGCAAGCTAGTAGACAAAACACTCAGAAAACACTTCGAACTCATCAAGGCCCTTGTTGAAAAAGGAACATATTTCTTCGACTATGGCAACTCATTTATGCGCGCGGTATTTGACGCCGGCGTTACAGAGATAGCAAAGAACGGGAAAGATACATACGAAGGGTTTATTTTCCCGTCCTACGTGGAAGATATAATGGGACCGCTGCTCTTCGACTATGGATATGGGCCGTTCCGCTGGTGCTGCTTAAGCCGTGATCCGGAAGACCTCCGGAAGACAGACAAGGCCGCCATGGACTGTATCGACCGGAACCGCAGATTCCAGGATTACGACAACTGGGCATGGATCCGCGACGCAGACAAGAACAAACTCGTCGTAGGAACACAGTGCCGTATCCTCTATCAGGATGAAGAGGGAAGGATGAAGATCGCCCTTAAGTTTAACGAAATGGTCCGCACAGGACTCATAGGACCTGTAATGATAGGCAGGGACCACCACGACGTATCAGGGACAGACTCTCCGTTCCGCGAAACATCTAACATCAAAGACGGAAGCAATGTTATGGCTGATATGGCGATCCACTGCTTCGCCGGAAACTGCGCACGCGGTATGAGCATGGTCACTCTCCATAACGGCGGAGGAGTCGGGACAGGCAAGGCTATCAACGGCGGATTCGGACTTGTGCTTGACGGCAGCCAGAGGATCGACAATATAATCAGATCTTCTATGAGCTGGGACGTTATAAGCGGCGTTGCAAGGCGCGCCTGGGCAAGAAACGAGCATGCACTCTCAACAATTGCAGAGTTCAACAAGAAGCGCAGCGACGGGCATGTAACAGTTCCGTTCATTGCTGATGAAGAATATCTTACCAAACTTGTAGAAAGTAAATAGGGGAAAAACAATGGAATTTGAAAAAATGGAAATACGAGCATTCCTTGATGAGCTTGCTTCAAACTCACCTGCACCGGGCGGCGGGAGCGTTGCGGCTCTATGCGGTGCGCTTGGCTCGGCACTCGTCTCAATGGTTGCAAATCTTACCGTGGGCAAGGAAAAATACAAGGACAACTGGGCCGTTATGGAAGAAACCGTGGCAAAAAGCGAGCCGCTGCGCGCCAAGTTTGTGGATCTCATGAACAAGGATACAGAATCCTTTAACATTTTCATGGCGGCGATGAAGATGCCAAAGGCAACAGATGAGGAGAAGGCAGCACGTAAAAAGGCAATTGGCAATGCCTCACAGCTTGCTACGGAAGTTCCGCTCCGTACGCTTGAGGCTTGTGCAGAGGTAGCGGAGCTAGCGCTCCTCGCGGCGAGACATGGCAACCCAAACACTGTAAGCGATGCCGGAAGCGCAGCTCTTCTTGCCGAAGCAGCAGGAAAAGCGGCAGCATATAATGTCCGTATCAACATGCCTGGACTGTCCGATGAAACCTTCATGGAGAACTGCAAAACCAGAATGTATAAGGCCCTCGACGCTATCAGCCATAACTCTCTCGAGATCGCAGACCTTATGGAGCAGATCCTCGGATAGTAAACCACAAAAAACTAAATGACGACAACGGGCCCCTTTTCGATAGAAGCGGGCCCGTTGTCATTATTCACAAAAAGCCTGCCGCAAGTCTTACTAAGCCGACAGTACAGTTATAGCCCTTTCTGTTCCGGACGATCAAAAGCACTGCCTATATGCGCTGCGTCGCCCATAAGAAGCATACGGAACCCCTTGCCCGGAACAGCTTCAACAACGGTAATACTGCAGTTAGAGACCTGAAAACGCCAGAAGCTTGACAGCGGGGCCCCAAGCCAGTGGCAAAGCAGCACTTTTATTACTGCGTCATGAGATACGAGCAGCACGTCCCCCGTATATCTCTTTGCAATGGCATCTGCCGCTTTGACGGCTCTTTCCTTTACATCTTCTAGACTTTCTCCTCTATCTCCGGGCATCTTTACTGTCTCCGGCTTGGTGTGCCAATCGACCAGAGTTTCAGTCCATTCCCGCGCTATTTCGTCTGCAAGGCGGCCTTCCCAGTCACCGTGGTTTATCTCGGTGAACCCTTCATCCACAATAAAATCATTATAATCGGAGAGCTCAGCAATTTTTTTTGCGGTTGCCTCAGCACGGGCAAGCGGGCTTGTGATTATAGCTTCAAATTTATGTCCTGCCAGCCTTTTTGCAAGGAGTTCCGCCTGCTCTAGACCCTTTACATTGAGCTCAACGTCCATCTGCCCCTGAAAACGCCCATCGGCGTTCCATGATGTCTCACCATGGCGGATCACGAAAAACTTCACCTTATTTTACCTCAGAGAAGTCGATAAATGTAAGCCAAAGCATATCACCGGTCTTTTCAAGTTTCTGTTTTAACGTATCATTAAGAGTCCCGTCGATTTCAAGCGCGCCTAAAGCAAGCCCGCTGTTATCCTTGCGCCCAAGTGCAAAGTTTGCGATGTTGACCTTGGCGTCTCCCAGCAGATTGCCAACCTTGCCGATAACCCCTGGCCTGTCATGGTTCTGAAAAAGCAGCAGTTTGCCGGTAGGGACAAAATCGACCCAGTAGTCGTTGACCTTGACTATGCGCATACGTCCCTCTTCTGTTATAGTACCTATAAGCGAAATTTTACACTTTTCCGCATCCAATGTGACTTCAATGGTATTTTTATATGTCTTGGGCTCGCCGATACTTTCTTCT
This sequence comes from Synergistaceae bacterium, assembly GCA_021372895.1. Lineage (NCBI taxonomy): Bacteria > Thermotogati > Synergistota > Synergistia > Synergistales > Synergistaceae > Synergistaceae bacterium. Next base: position 10,816 of record JAJFTP010000027.1, on the reverse strand, counting down.
ACCGTAAGACCGCTGTCCTTTGCAAGCAGGGGAGCCAGCATATATGTAACCTCAGACCCGCGGCTTACTTCCAATAGCCCCTTTAAAAATCCTATGCTGAAGGAAGAGAGACGGTTTGGAAGAGGCTCGTCCTCCGCAAATAGATCCCCGCGAAGCATAATATGGCAGTTCTGCACGGCGCCGCATTCAACTTCAGCAAGCTTTGCGCCGAGCACACCCATTCTGCGCGACAATTCGAGATACGCCTTCTGTGCCTTATTGAGTTTCTGTTCTATAAACGGAAGGTTTACCGCATGTTCATATTGCTCGCCGCGAAGGGCGGCGATCATGTTTGTCGCCGCAATTCTTGCCACCTCTGCCTGGGCTTCTTCTGTGCTTGCGCCGAGGTGCGGCGTGATCACTATCCTGTCTTCAATATCTCCGGCAAGGAACGGATGGCCTTCCACAAGTGGCTCAGAAGTGTAGACATCGAATGCTATGCCTGCGAGACGCCCTTCCCTTACTGCATCGGCCGCGGCCTTTTCATCGATCAAGCCGCCGCGCGCGCAGTTGATAAGGTAGGCCCCGTGCTTGAAGGCACGCAACATTTTTTCATCGATCAAGTTTGCCGTATCTGTTGTAAGCGGGATGTGAAGTGTTACGATATCAGCAACGGATAGGGCGTCTGAAAGGTCTTCCCGAAGAGGGATGCCAAGAGATTCAGCTTTTTTCCTCGGAGTATACGGGTCATAGGCTGAGACCTCCATTCCAAACGCGCGGCAGCGCTGAGCAACGGCTATGCCTATCCTGCCAAGCCCTATTACAAGTATTTTTTTCCCGCTCAGTTGATGCCCTGAGAAACGTTTTTTATCCCATTTTCCGCTCCTGAGCGAAGCAAACGCCTGGGGCACTTTTCGCACGAGGGCAAGCATCAGGGCCATAGTAAACTCTGCGGCGGCAAGTGTATTTCCCGTCGGCGCATTTATCACGACAACACCCTTGCGGCTTGCCACAGGGACATCCACGTTATCGACGCCTACGCCTGCCCTTGCGATGACCTTAAGCTTTGTCGCAGCGTTCAAAGCTTCTTCATCCATTTTTGTGCCGCTCCTTGTAAGCACGGCATCCACATCCGGCAGTTTTTTAAGGAAATCTTCCCGGCTGATGCCGACAGCTTCCATCAATTCTATGTCCGGCGCTTCCCGCAGCATTGCGAGTCCGGCCTCGCCAAGAGGCTCCGCAACAAGAACTTTCCATTTGACCTGTTCAGCCATAACGTTTATGCCTCCTTGATCCATATCTTCCATGCATCGGCAAGAAAGTCCGCCTTTACCGTGCCGGAAAGATCCGCCGCCCCGTAAAGAGCACCGAGTATGATGCAGAGTTCGGGCCAGCCCCAGTTGTTGTAATGCGCCACCCTGATAAGCTGTCCCTTATATTTCCCCTGCCCGCCGGCTGTTTCTATGCCCATCGCGCGAAGTTTTTTGCGTATTGCTTCCGTATCTCCCCTGGGGAATCTGAACGCTGTAACGCCTGGGGAACGCGCTTCTTCTTCATCGACAAGAAGCTCAAACCCCAGCCCCTTAAGTCCGGCCGCAAGGGCACTTGCATAGCGCTTATGTGTTTCAAACCAGATACCTGTTCCGACTTCAAGTATCTCTTTCAATGCCTCATCAAGCGCATAATAAAGAGAAATCGGCGGAGTAAACGGATTAGCCGGAGCTTTTGCCTCGAGATCTTTCCTGTGCAGCTTCAGATCATAGCTGTAGCTAGGACAGATATTGCCGTCAAGAGCTGCCCACGCCCTTTTAGAGAGCCACACAAGCCCAAGCCCCGGAGGGGTAAGGAGCCCTTTCTGCGATGCGGTGCCTATCGCATCGATCCCCCATTCCTCGGGGAAACATTCCATTGCGCCGACAGAACTGACTCCGTCAACAAGTACAAGCGGACGATTTTCCTCGGGCAGGGCAGCGATTATATCTTTAATAGGATTTACGACACCCGTTGATGTTTCGTTATGGGTAATCAAAATCGCTTTGCATCCTGGGTTTTTCTTCACGGCTTCCGCCACTGTTGTTGCTTTGACAGCTTCGCCGAACTCGACATCGACATAAACTCCCTGAGCCCCGGTCCTTTCGGCTATCTCACGGAATCTGTTGCCGAATATGCCGCATGAGACCGATATGAATTTATCCCCCTTGCCGAGGAAATTAACGGACATGCACTCCAGTGCGCCGGTGCCAGACGCAGGAAGAATGATTATCGGGCCTTCGCTTTTTAAAAGAGAGTTAAGGTTTTTCTCGATCCTTGCGAAAAGCTCTGAAAAAGCGGGGCAGCGATGTCCGATAAGAGGCTTCGCCCCCGTCCGCAGTACTTCTGCAGGAAGCTCTACCGGGCCAGGTGTTAAAAGGTATCTCGTGTTCATTAATATAAATCCCCCTTTTATAGTGTGTTAAAAAGATAAAAAAAAGACCGGAAAAAAATCTTCCGATCTCCGAAACGCCCCGTTATTTGCTAAAAAAACTATTACTATGTTTCTATTTCAACGGTATACGCTTCGAGACCGGCTATCACAACCGGAGCCGCCACATGAAGAAGTGCCGGAAGAGAGAGACATTGATGAACTTGCATACGTTAGAACCATAAAATCTCTCACTAAAAACACTCCTCTCACGCGTATCCGCTGAATGGTTAACATATATACTCTCAATGCTCTTAAATGTCAAGTTATTTTTTTGACACGCAGCTGACCCGATAAAACGATGCCCTGCGCACCTTACTTATTTGCCGCTGCGTAACCTTTCCGCCAACGGTATGTTCAATGTATAATTATCTGGTATATTTCTACATGCATTTGATTTGAGGACATATCCGGCGGGAGAGATATTTTTGAATAACAGGTTGACCGATAATATCGCATTGATTATGGCATCTGTAATATATTGTTGTTTTTGTTTCGTTATGCCGGTCCTCTGTCCGGATATCTTCAAAGAGGCGGGGAAGAAAACAGAAGTCTCGATAACATCGGGAATGTCGGCTCACAGCGCAGCTATTGCCATCCGGGACGCCGGCGTATCGGATGACCCGCAGGATCTTGTCAGGTGGATGGTCAAATTTGGGATAGACAGATCGATAAAACCTGGAATATATAAACTAAGACCAGGAAACGCCCTGTCAGTGGCAAAACAACTTAAGGACGCGATACCGGAGACACGGACAGTAACGATCATCCCCGGTATGAGATACCACAGTATCTCATATGCGATATTCGGCTCCGGAGATAAAAAGGACAGGCTGGCACAGATACTTGCCAAAGATGACATTTTCCCTGAGGAAATGAGAGGAAAGCTTCCAAAAGAACCGCGGGGCAGGATCATATTTCTTTTGCCAGAAACATACTTCCTCTCTCCCGGAGACGACATCGGTGAGCAGTTTGTCAGGCGCGCATCAAGATTGTGGTTTGAACGGGTCGGCAAAAATATTCCTATGTCCATGGACAGTGACTCACTGTTTAAACGCGGGATCCTGGCCTCACTTGTTGAAAATGAGGCAAAGGTTCCGGAGGATAGGCCGGTGCTTGCAGGTATTTTCCTGAACAGGCTTAATAAAAACATGCGGCTGCAGTCATGTGCTACTGTCATTTACTGCTGGGAGGAGAAAGGGCAGAAAAAAAATCGCCTTACATATAAGGACCTGGAGATAGATTCTCCATACAACACCTATACCAACACAGGCCTCCCTCCGGGCCCCATTTCAGTGCCATCTATAGGATCATGGGAGAGCGCCCTTAATCCCCAAAAGAGTGATTATCTCTTTTTCTTTGCTACTGACAACGGGAGCCATATCTTCAGCCGCACTTACGAGGAACATCTGCGCAGGCAAAAGAAGGAGGCAAATCAGTGATTGAGAGCATCTGCGAAATAAGCCTCACTGTGCCGCAGAAGGATATATACTATATAAGCTGGAACATAGACGCATGCGAGGGACTTGGTTTCCTGCAAACAGATGAGCCGTCGGCGGGAAAGGTAACAGTCTTTACGCCGCTTTGCCTGATAGATGACATGTACTCTTTTATCGACGGGCTCAGAGCCGAGGGCGTCAACGTTGAGATAACCGGTGTAAAAGGATTGAAGGAGAAAACAGATGATTAGAGATCTGATAGACATTATTAACGAGGATATCCGATATTCGCTCAAAAACGGGGCGGATTACGCCGACATATTCATACAGTCAGGGATAGGGCATTCAGTGCATTACGAGGACGGGCGGATAGAAGAATTGTCATCTTCTGACACAGACGGTTCGGGAGCGAGGATAATTATAGGAGACAAGACATATTATTCCCATGCGCATGGCACGTCTTTAAAAAACATTCAAAGCACATTTGCCGGGGCAATGTATTCCGCCACGGGAAAACAACTGCGCGTATCAGAGAACAGCGATGAGCTGATGCCGGAAACAGGGGAAAGGATCTCGCCTCCAGATGTTGATTTTCTCCACAGCCTTGATTCAGGCATCAGAAAACAGTCAAAGTTCATTCGCCAGGCAGCTTTCAGATACAGCATTTCACAGCGAAAAATTTTGGTAATTAAATCTGACGGATCATTCGCAGAGGACGTACGCAACTACTGCAGCTTTGCTGCCCAGGTGATAACGGAGAAGGACGGTGTACTCCAGACAGGCTCTGAGAGACGTTGTATGTCCATCCCGCATGCCGGTTTCTGGTATGATTATGCTCCTGAAAAAACTGTGCAGGCGGCTCTTGATAGAGCCCTTCTTATGCTTGATGCAAAACCGTGCCCTGCCGGAAAAATGAGGGTGCTGCTAGCCGGAGAGGCAGGGGGAACAATAGTGCACGAGGCATGCGGTCATGGATTGGAAGCAGACATAGTCGAAAAAGATTATTCGATTTACAGAGGGAAAAAGGGGGAAAAGGTGGCCAATGAAGTTGTCACTATGGTTGACGATCCTACTATACCTAACCTTTACGGTTCATATAAATATGACGACGAAGGAACTCCGGCGGCGCGTAATGTACTCATCGAAAACGGAGTGCTAAAAAAATATATGACAGACATCTTGTCTGCAAGGACATCGGGGCTTCAGTTGACAGGAAATGGGAGAAGGGAGTCATACAGGAATATCCCGGTGCCGCGGATGAGCAACACTTTCCTTTTGCCGGGCAATTCAGATTTTGATTCTATGTTGGCTCAGACGGGCGATGGGCTTTACGTTAAAAAGATGGGCGGAGGAGAGGTCAACCCGACATCGGGAGATTTTGTCTTCTACGTTTCAGAGGCTTACATTATCAGGAACGGAAAGGTAAAAGACACGGTAAAGGGAGCTATATTGACAGGAAACGGGCCTTCGGCACTTCTGAACATAATCGCACTTGGCAATAACCTGATAATGGAACCGGGGGTATGTGGGAAATCGGGACAGGGAGTGCCGGTAACTGACGGACAGCCTTCAATGCTTATCGATGGACTGACGGTAGGCGGAAGTGAAGCTTAAAATGATGATCGGAAGAAAACAGAGAGAAAAATTAAAAATTGGTATGCGCTCTTCAGTAAAGGGAAAGGGCATACATGCCCAGGCTGAAAAATGGCTGCTGTTTTTCAGCCTTATCGCTCTGTTTGTATCTCTTTATATCGCAGCATCGCTTTATACTCGGTGGACAGGTTCCTTTGGCCTGAAAATTTCAGCCTCTCTCCTGAGCTCAATAGGCGGAGCAGTCATAATCCCGCTCTTATTTACAGCATATATATGCATATCAAAGCTTTTTTCAAAACAGATCCCCAACTTGACAAGACAGGTGCTGGGCACGGCACTTCTTTTTATTCTCGCGGCACTGCTGCTTGGACTGGGTGAAATAACAGGATCAGATAAAGTCACACGTACCTCATGGCTTGCAGCCGGACAATTTGGAACATATACAGCCCAAAATATTTTTTATATGCTGGGCGCCATCGGGACCCTGATGTTCGGGGTCGTCATTCTTTGTTTCGCTTTTATTTTGTATAAAATTCCGGTAATAAAATATATCAAACTGCCCAAAATAGCTTTTTTCGGCAATTGCCGGCATGCTGATAATGAAAATAAACCTGCGGAAGACACTGACAATATAAATTTTGGCGAAATAAATTCCGAAGCACCTAACATCACAGTCTTTGCCGGAACGGACTATTTCGGATCAGCGGCTGATTTTGTGGATAATCCGCCTTCTATCGGCAGGGTCGTCATGCCGGCAGCGCCGATCGATGGGTCCTGCGAAGCTGTTATCCATGACCCTGAGTTCAACCTGGAAAAAACAAACTCAAAGGCTAAGCCGGACAAAGGCATTTTCCCTCCCCCAATTGAAATATTCGGCAGTGAAGAGTCCCATGATGGAGAGGTAGACGAAGAAAAAGCTATGCCTCTCGGGGAAAAGATAGTCAAGACCCTTGAACAGTTTAATATAGAATCCAGACTGGCGGAGATACTCGTCGGCCCGACAGTGATCCAATTTCGCATACAACTTGCACCTGGCATCAAAGTCAGCAGGGTAGCCGCCTTGGCAAATGATATAGCTTTGGCAATGGCAGTCCCAAGCCTGCGCATAGAAGCGCCTATTCCGGGCAAACCATTCGTAGGCATAGAAATACCGAACCCTAAGAGACGAGGTATCCCGCTGCGTACAATTATCGAGGATCCAGCATATAAGGAAAGCGGCGTTATGCTCCCCCTGCCGTTCGGCATCGCAGTCAACGGAGATTCGGTGATTGTTGGACTGGAAGGCCTTCCGCACCTTCTGGTCGCAGGGACAACAGGCTCAGGCAAAAGCGTCTTCATTAATTCATGCATCGCAGGCCTCTGCTCGATGCGCACACCGGAGGAACTGCGCATGATACTGGTAGATCCCAAGCGCGTTGAAATGGCGATCTACGACAGACTGCCTCATCTGCTCACCCCTCCTGTCACCGATACAAAAAAAGCAGTACATGTCCTTGCCTGGGCTATAAGGGAAATGGAGACACGTTACGCTTCATTCGCAAAAGCCAGAGTAAGAAACATGGAGGGATTTAACAAAAAAGCTATTCCCAAGGACAGACTGCCTAATATAGTAATAGTGGTCGATGAACTTGCTGATCTGATGATGACTGCGCCAAAAGAAGTGGAAGAGTACATCTGCAGGCTGGCACAGATGGCACGTGCAACCGGGATACACCTTATACTGGCTACACAGAGACCATCCGTGAACGTTATAACCGGTTTGATCAAGGCAAATATTCCTGCAAGGGTCGCGTTCACACTTCCAAGCAATGCGGATTCACGCACGATACTCGACTGCGCGGGGGCGGAAAAACTTTTAGGCAAGGGAGATATGCTCTTCCTTTCGACGAAGTATCCCAAACCGATAAGGATACAGTCTCCGTGGATAGATGAAAAGGTCCTCAGCGGCTGGCTGGAATATTTGACAAACCTTTTTGGAGAGCCGGATTTTATTGATATCGACAGCCAGAACGGACCGTCTGGGCATACAGAGAACATAGCCTTTGACGACGACATGCTTGAGGACGCAATAGAGACAGTCATGACAACTGGAATAGCATCGGCCAGCGGGCTTCAGCGCCGTTTGAGAGTAGGGTTTTCGCGTGCTTCCAGGCTTATCGATATGATGGAACAAATCGGGATAGTAGGTCCGGCCGATGGATCCAAGCCAAGAGAGATACTAGTGGATGAAGAAGAGGCTCAGGAATTACTAAACAACACAAAAAACTGCTTCTGAGACAGCCTCTTTGTATCGAATGATAAAAACAAGGTGAAAAAAGGCCGTTATTAAACGGCCCTCTGTACTTTACCGGAACGGAGGCACTTCGTGCAGATATGAAGCTTTCGGGTCTCTCCGCCGCCAACATCAACGCGTATATTCTGAATATTAATCAACCAACGGCGCCTGGTGTGGCGGTTAGAGTGGCTGACGGCATTTCCAGTCACCGGTCCACGACCGCAGCAATCACAGAACTTGGACAATTTGTTTTCCCCCCTTGCGTACCTTGAAACAATCAACCTATGCATTGTATCATAGGATATGAAAAAGTTGCAACTATCCCGATTGGAGGTTTTTAAATGAACTTCAGCGAAAAGATGAGTGAACTCGATAAAATCCTTAGAAAACTGGAAGGTGAAGCTATACCTCTTGAAGAGGCATTGGCTGAATTTGAGCGCGGGATCGGCCTGGTCAAAGAGTGCCGCTCATTCCTCGACGAAGCGCATCAGAAAGTGACAATGTTGACAGAGACAGGAGAAATACCATTCGACAGTCAGGTATCCGGTAAAGGCGAAAATAAATAATGGATAAGATGGACATAAAACATATCAAAGAGGTCCTCGAAGATTATCGCATATTTTTTGAGAAATACCTTGCCGTTTCACTTGATCTGCGCAGAGCAGGCGTGCCTCAGAAGCTCCACGAATCCATGGAGTATTCCCTGAACGCAGGAGGGAAAAGGCTGCGTCCCGTGCTGTGCCTGGCCACGGCGGAACGCTGCGGCTGCGCTCGCTCAGATGCTCTTCCAATGGCTCTCGGACTTGAGATGCTGCACACCGCGACCCTCATACACGACGACCTCCCATGTATGGACGACGACAATATGAGACGCGGGAAGCCTTCCAACCATACGGTATTTGGAGAAACGCTTGCAGTTCTTGCCGGCGACGCGCTTATCGCACAATCAGTGGAATATCCGCTCGTTAATTCAAAGCACATACAGCCGCACAGGCTTATAAGGGCAATGCAGATATTCAGCGGCGCAATCGGTCCGTCAGGGGTATGCGGCGGACAGGCGCTGGATATGGACACTTCCGCATCTGATGAAGACCCTGATTATGTACGCCACACAGCCGCACTTAAAACAGGAGCTCTCATACGCGCAGCAATACTTTCAGGGGCTGCGCTTGGCACCGATGATGAAGAAATACTGCAATGCTATTATGATTACGGCACGCATATGGGCTCGGCATTCCAGATCGTGGACGATATACTGGATGTCACGGGCACCGCGGAGGAACTAGGCAAAACACCTGGCAAGGATACAGAACATGGGAAAATTACCCACGTCTCGGTTTATGGACTTGACAAAGCACGTCAGATGGCTCAACGTGAATCTATGCTTGCGAAAGAAGCAATTATAAAAATTCTGCCGACAGATGATTTTCTTCCAAACCTGCCGGATTACCTCGTAGGTCGGACATATTAGATCAATAAGAAATATAGCTTGAAGGTATGGTGAAACGGCATGAGCCTTATTGAATCGGTAAGGGATTTCAGGGGACTGCGCGGCCTCTCGCAAAGGCATATTGAGACGCTTTGCACAGAACTCAGACAAATGATACTGGAAGTAACACTTAAAAACGGCGGGCATCTCAGCTCGTCTCTTGGTGCTGTGGAACTTATAGTAGCGCTTCTGCGCGAATTTGATCCCGATAAGGATAAAATTATCTTTGATGTGGGGCATCAGGCATACGCTTATAAGATACTAACCAAGCGCCTTGACAGTTTTGACTCCCTTCGGAAGAAGGGGGGGATAGCCGGCTTTCCGCGTATGGATGAGAGCCCTTATGATTTCTTTACCACAGGGCACAGCAGCACCTCAATTTCAGCGGCGATGGGTTACGCAAAAGCCCGTGACCTGAGGGGCGATAAGCATGAGGTGATCGCCGTAATAGGTGACGGCGCATTAATAAACGGGGTATCATTTGAAGCACTCAACTGTGTGGAGAGTGCGGATACAAAAATCATCATAATCCTAAATGACAACAAAATGTGTATAAACAAGCAAATAGGCGGAATGGCAAAGCATCTTGCCCGCCTCTCCGTCAACCCCTCATACCGAAAGCTAAAAGAATTTATAAAAGAGCAGTGCCGTACCATGAAGCGCGGAGATTCTATAGAATCTACGCTCAGCAAGATAAAATCCAAACTCAAATCACTCCTGCTCCCTACAAATATTTTTGAAGAGATGGACATCAGTTATTGGGGGCCGTTTGACGGCCATAACGTACAGGAGATGGAGGACGCATTCCATTTAGCCAGAAGTTATGACAAATCTCTGCTTATACATGTTATAACTAAAAAAGGCATGGGCTGCAGGGAAACGGAGACACATCCCTCTTTTTTTCATGGTATCAGCCCCAATTCATCCCTTAATGACGCAGACATTGCATCAAAACCTTCAGCGCCGAGCTGGAGCTCGGCAATGGCCGGCTGCATTCACAACATAGCTTGCGCGGATCCAAGGGTCGTCGTCTGCACAGCTGCAATGGCGGATGGGACAAAGCTAAACGGTTTCTCCAGAAATTTTCCTGACCGTTTTTTTGATGTCGGCATATCAGAGGAACACCTTCTTATTTACGCAGCCGGAATGGCCGCAGGCGGGATGCGTCCGGTCGTCTGTATATATTCGACATTTTTGCAACGTGCGATAGACCAGATCACCCATGATATTTGCCTGCCTAAACTGCCCGTATTGATAGGGGTAGACAGGGCGGGCTTTGTAGGCGAAGACGGAGAGACGCACCATGGACTGCTTGATCTGCCATGGCTCAGGGCGATCCCGGAGATAACGATCGCCGCGCCGCGCGACACAATAGACCTCGAGTTCTTTGTAAGAGGCTGGCTTGAACGGGGAATACCGATGGCCATAAGATATCCAAGGGGAGCCGCGCCGTCCTCCCTCGGACGCGGCGCAGGAAATAATGATCCGGAAGAATGGGGCAGGCTTGAAATACTTCACAAAGGAAGCGTTATCTGTCTCATAGGAATAGGCAGCACGACAGAGCTTATGCTAAAGGCTGC
>JAJFTP010000026.1 GCA_021372895.1 Synergistaceae bacterium | reverse complement strand
GTCTCTATCACAAACCGCATCACATTCGAACTCCTTTCCTGGAAGGAAGCGGTCAACCATGACACTCTGCCCCGGCACGGCTTCAAATGCCTCTCCCAATACGTCCAGCAGTTCATTTTCGCTATAGACAGCTTTCATCGCGACACCGCCAATGACAAAGCTTGGGCGCACCATTAACGGGTAACCAAGTTTCCGTGCTATGCTTAATGCCTCTTCAAGAGATGCAGCATCGCCACCTTCGGGGCCAGGTATGTTCAATTTGGCAAGAAGCCTGGAAAACTTACCGCGATCCTCTGCAGCGTCTATGATTTCTGCGCCGGGGCCAAGCAGCCCCACTCCCTCTGCGGCAAGGTCAAGACCAAGGCGCAGCGATGTCTGTCCTCCAAAACAGGCAAAGACGCCCCTTGCCTTTTCACGTTTAAGCACCGGCATAGTATCGTCTACGGTGAGCGGCTCAAGATACAGCGCATCCGATATATCGTGGTCGGTGCTGACTGTCTCTGGGTTAACATTCATCATTATTGCTCTAACACCGCGCCTGCGTAGTGCCTCGACAGCCTTGACACAGCAGTAGTCAAACTCCACTCCCTGTGCGATCCGTATAGCACCTGATCCGAGTACGACTACTCCGCCCCCGCATTCGTCCCACGGATCGCTTCCTGTTCCATAGGCCCCATAGTAGTATGCGGAACCGGACGGGAACTCCCCCGCACATCCGTCTACCTCTCTGTAGCCCGTAATACAGTCCTCAGATACAAGAAGGGCCTCCGCCTCCTTGACGGATATATTGCATGCGTCCGCAATCTGTCCCGTAGAAAGTCCGTGCTGTCTCGCTGAAACAATATTACCGTTAAATGGCCCATCCTCTTCCAGGTATTTTTCTGCCAGCTGTATCGCATTAAGCTGCTCAAGGAAATATCTTCTTATATGTGTGCGACGCGCCATATCTTCCACAGTAGCAGAACTGCGGCGCAGAAGCTCGGTTATCGCTTCAAGACGCAGATTCGTAGGAGCCGTTATCTGTTTCCATAGTTTGCCGGTCTCCCATGTGCGCATACGTTTGTCCGGGAGTCTCCTGCCGCGTTCAAGAGAGCGGCAGGCTTTTACCAGTGCCTGCGCGAAAGTTGAGCCGATTGCGAGGACCTCCCCTGTTGCCTTCATTCGCGGCCCAAGAGACGCGTCCGCCTGAGGAAAGGTATCAAACGGCCATGACGGAACTTTAACCGCAACATAATCAAGAGCAGGCTCTGAAAGCGCGCTGCCGGCCCCAGTCACATGATTAGGCATCTCTGTAAGATTTATCCCGAGTGCTATCTTTGCCGCCATACGAGCTATGGGATAACCTGTGGCCTTGCTCGCAAGAGCACTTGAACGGCTGGCACGCGGGTTGACCTCTATTACGTAATATTTGTACCCGTCCGGAGAGAGCGCAAACTGCACATTGCAGGCGCCGCGTATGTCAAGCACGGCTACGATCTTAAGCGCAGCCGTACGTATCATCTGCCATTCCCGGTCCGTCAGTGTAAGCACCGGCGAGACCACTATAGAATCACCTGTGTGTACTCCCATAGGATCTATATTTTCCATGCCGCACACTGCAAGCGCATTGCCGGCATTGTCGCGGACAACCTCCACCTCTATCTCATGCCATCCTTCCAGATAGCGTTCGATAAGAGCATGTCCGACAGGAGAGGCTGTAAGCGCATCTTCGACTTTAACGACAAAATCTTCAATATTTCTTACGACAGAATTACCTGACCCTCCCAGTGTGAAATCCGGGCGGAGAATCAGCGGAAGCGGCGTGTGCATGGCAAATTCCTGCGCAGCCGCGACGGAGGATATCCCCCTGCTTGCAATTATGGGCTGACCGCAACCTATCATGGCCTCACGGAACGGCTCGCGACCCTCTGCGCGCGCTATAGCATCTGATTGTGTGCCAAGAACCCTGCAATTATATTTTTCCCATATACCAAGCTTGCGGCACTCCATGCAGAGATTAAGCCCCGTCTGCCCCCCAAGGGTTGCAAGCACACCGTCCGGCCTGTACTCCGCAAGGATGCTCTCAACGACATCGGGAAGCAGCGGACGCATGCAGACAACATCCGCAACGGAAGAATCAGTCTGTATAGTAGCCGGATTGCTGTTGAGAAGTATAACGCGGCAGCCCTCTTCTTTCAGGGCACGGCATGCCTGACTGCCTGCATAGTCAAACTCCGCCGCCTGTCCTATGCGGATAGGGCCTGAACCAAGCACAAGAACTGTCTTTATTGCGAGGTCTTTCATCTTTATGCCACCTTAGCCGCGCGTATGCGTTTTACGAAATCCGCAAAGATATATCCGGCATCTTCAGGACCGGGAGATGCCTCAGGGTGAAACTGAACACTCAACGCATTAAGTTCTTTGTGTAGGAGCCCTTCTATCGTACCGTCGCCAAGATGACGGAACGTTACTTCGAGCCCTGTACCGGCAAGACTCTCTTCCGATACGGCATACTGATGGTTCTGGCTGGTCAGGATACCTCTTCCCGTGGCTGTTTCAATGACCGGCTGATTCGCGCCTCTGTGTCCGAATGCCAGCTTATGGGTATCTGCACCGCAGGCGCGTGCGAGGAGCTGATTGCCGAGGCAGACTCCAAGCAGTGGCAGCCTGCCCAATATCTTCTTTATCTCCTTTATTTCATAGTCAAGTACAGACGGATCCCCGGGCCCGTTACTCATAATAATGCCGTCAAGCCCTGCGGATAAAATATCTTCGGCCTTTGTGGTGTTAGGAAAACGTACGACACGGCAACCCAATGAGACAAAGCTCCTTATAATACCCTCCTTGACACCGTAATCAATGATACCGACCGTCACGTCACCGTCTCCTACAACCTCTGTCTTTTTGCAAGAAACGACTGTTACCATGTCATGGGGCAGCTCCGATAAAGATGGCAGAGCAGGTTCGCTGTCAAGTCTCCCCATCACTGAACCTGACGCCCTTATCCTGAGAATGAGCTGCCTCGTATCTATCCCGTCAACCAGAGGCCTGTCATTTTCCGCCATCCATGAACTTAGGCTGCAAAAACGTCCATTTTCAGTTTCGTTAAGCGAAGAGATAAGAGCTGCGGTGAGCCATACGCGCCGCCCCTCAAGCCTGTCTTTGTCAACTCCATAAATACCTATGGGAGGAAACGCAAAGACAACTATCTGCCCGCAGTATGACGGATCTGTCAGTGTCTGTGGATAACCGCATGCGGCAGTGGTAAAGACAACTTCTCCTTCAGCAGGCCTCGCAAGTTTTCCGCTGCCACGCCACACACTTCCGTCGGCGAGGGTCAAAAACACATTTCTATTCATTTTTTCGCAGCTCCTTATATCCCCGTAAAGGGAAATAATGTTTCATATGGACGGGCCATCGACAAATAAATAAACCTGAAATTATGTTTTGTTTATTTATTGCTTTTACCTATCGTTCAAAGTTGCAGAGTATTATAACTTGGGATTCTGATAAGTCAAGTGATTTTTATACACAAAAAAATTAGCCATAGACTTTGGTTAATCGGTTGCATAAATTATATTGGATGAGATGGAATGATTATAATGGTCACAGAAGGAAAGGTGTGCAAGATGGAATATAGTTTTTCGCCGCTTGTGGATGAGAAATCCCGGATACTTATACTGGGTTCGCTGCCCGGACTAAAATCCCTTGAACTTAACCAATACTACGCTCATCCGCAAAACCGTTTCTGGAAAATAATGTTTGCAATATTTGATACGCCGTTATCAAACGATTACAGCATCAGATGTTCATTGCTGCTCAGCAACCATATTGCCCTGTGGGATGTATTGAAATGCGCTGACCGCAAAGGCAGCAGCGACGGAAACATAAGAAATCAGATCCCGAACGACATCCCGCTTTTGCTGAAAGAACATCCGAATATCAGCTTCATTATTTACAACGGCAGCTGCGCATTTTCAAACTTCAAAAAATATTTCGGCCAACCTCCTCTTCGCTATAAGCGTCTTCTTTCGACCAGCCCTGCCTGCGCAGGACGTGACCATGAAAGGTTCGAGATGTGGGAAAGGGCGCTTACGCTACTCCGGTGATAACCAATAGCGACAGATAAAGCATCCGCCGCTATTGATAGGTGTTTATCCACTAAGTCAAAAAAGAATACTTGAGTCTGCCAGCACTTGAATCAGAGCAGTCCCAGAAATATAATCAACTCATCTGTCTTGCTGTAATGCCGCGTTCTTCAGGAGTTCCGGGAATAATGTTATCGCAAACGCCGGCACAAATGCCGGCTACTGCCATCGGAGTCTT
Source organism: Synergistaceae bacterium (assembly GCA_021372895.1). Lineage (NCBI taxonomy): Bacteria > Thermotogati > Synergistota > Synergistia > Synergistales > Synergistaceae > Synergistaceae bacterium. The sequence continues at coordinate 24,673 of JAJFTP010000026.1, read as the reverse complement.
AAGTATGGCCCATATTACCCCGCCTGCTGTACTTCCCATCAACCCGCCGGTAAAAAGAGCCTGATTTGCATCGACCCATCCGGGAAGCCCTAGGGCCATAAGGAATGCAAATCCAACTATAAGTACATTTCGCTGACTGCCCATGTCCGCCCTCATCAAATTCTGAATTCCCAGAGCTCCAATGGTGCCAAAAAGGGTAATATAGGCTCCGCCGATAACAGGCGACGGCATAGTGGCAATAAGAGCACCAAGCTTACCGACAAAAGAAAGCAGTATCAGAATGACCGCGCCTATTCTGACTACATATCTGCTTGCAACCCCGGTAAGAGCGATAAGCCCGATATTCTCAGTATAGGAAGTCGTACCTACAGATCCGAATATCCCTGACAGCATACAACTTGCTCCTTCTGCCCCGATCCCACGATTTATCTGCTCTGGCGTGGGATCCCCTATTCCTGCCGCATAGGCGCAGTTATGATAATCTCCGATGGATTCAATCAATACACAGAAGAAACCCGCAGAAATCGCACCTATTGCAAGCGCGGAAAATTTTGGCACACCCCATGGCATTATGACGTTGTAACGAAACCAGGGCGCCACTGCAACGTTACTTAGCGAGACAAACGCGGCATGTCCTTTTGGAAAAAGACCGAACAATGAACCCGAAAGGCAGATAAGATAAGCAATAACTATCGACCCAAGGACAGCAAATATATTTTGGTATTTATTTTTGCTTACAAGGCTGAAGAAAAATATCATCGCCACAACGGCCAGCGAAATGGGCCAGTATTTTGCGGCATTGAATTGGACAGCGACGGGGGCCAGAGAGAAGCCTATAGCCATAATGGTCGGACCGATCACAACCGGAGTTATGACTTTTGTGATACGCCCCGCGATCTTGCTGTAACCCACCATCGACATAAATACACCACCAACGATCAAAGCCCCGCCGATATACTGCATCACAACATTTGGCCCCAAAACTTTATATGCCCCGATGATAGTCAGCAGCGGAGGTATGAAGCTGAAGCTGGATCCTTGGACTATCGGCAGGCCTGTTCCAAGCTTTGGATGTGTCTGAATAAGGGTGGCAACACCCATACCAAAATACACACACCCGATAAAGGTGGCAATCTGTTCCGGGGACATTCCCATAGCCGGACCAAGCACCAATGGGACCAGAGTTGTTGCTCCGAACAGGGTAAGGACATGCTGCGCTCCAGCCATAATCGCGATCGGCAACGACGGCCTGTCATCAATTTTGTAGACTAGCTCTCTCCTCTTTGCCATTAAATTTTCCCCCTTTGATAATTGTTTTAAAGTTTTAAAGCTGGTCTAGCATTCCTTCATTGCCGTTTCATAGTCCTGTTTTTTTACAAAATTTGACTGCCAAATATCCATATCTGACGCATCGCCCTTTTTCATAAGTTTTACGGCCCGATAGACCTTCTCTCTCGTCGCAGGATACGAATGCAGACGAACACCCAGAGCATCAAAAATTGCATTATTCAGTGCAGGAGCCACAGCAATCATCGAATGCTCCCCTATTCCGCGATTCCCGTACGGAGATATCTTTTCCGGAGTTTCTTCCCAGAAGATATCCATATTAAACGGGACATCCATTGATGTTGCTATCTTGTAATCTGTAAAATCCGGAGTCAGAAGCTTACCTTGCTCATTATAATACATGCCTTCGAAGAGTCCTGCAGAAAGCCCCTGTATGGTTCCACCCTCAATTTGACCACGCACGTTCATCGGACTGATAGCCTTGCCTATATCATAACCGGCGGCGATACTGTTAACGGCAACCTCCCCGGTTCCCGGATCAACCTCAACATCCAGACCTACTGCTCCTACTGTAAAATGGACAACGCTTTTGGGCGACTGCCCTGTTTCAATATCCGGATATATGATATCAGGGGGGGTAAAAGTTCCGGTACCGATAATCGGTCCGCCCTTCAAAATACCATCCGGCATTTTGAAACCATTTTGCACTTTCTCATCGATAGACGAAACCAGATTCTTCATTGGGCACATTACTAATCCATGATCCAGGACAAGATCATCAGGCGACACCTGCCAATATTCAGCAAACAACGCAAGCAGTTTTTCTCTTGCCTCAGTAGCCGCTTTTTTCACGGCCATTCCCATAATCCAGCACGACCTGCTTGCAACAGTCTGCCAGTCATATGGGTGGCTGTTGGTGTCGGGATACAGGCAGCGTATTTTATCCAATGGAATAGATAATTCTTCTGAAACCATCTGCGCATAAGCAGTATACGCCCCCTGTCCCATATCCATGGTCGCTGCAAGGACCTCAACCGTACCGTCACCAAGAATTTTTACTATAGCGGAGGAAGACGCATCTGCCGGAATAGCAGGTGCCTTGATTGCCAAGGCAAAACCCTTTCCCCTGATCCATCCGGGACGGATCGCATTTTCTCTTACGTCCGCCTTAATTTTATCTGAGACCTTCTGAACAATTTTATCTAGCGCATGTGCATGCATATCCATTCCTGTACAGGTAGGAAGACCCTCCGAAAGCAGGTTCTTTAATCTGAATTCTATAGGATCCATGCCGATTTTTCGGGCCGCTATATCAATAACGACTTCCATGGCGCCCATAAGCTCAGGAAGTCCAAACCCTCTGTATGCCGTACCAAACGGTTTGTTAGTGTATACTGCATAGCTGTCGGTCCAGACATTCGGGATATAATAACAGCCTGTTGAAGTATAACCCGCACTTCTTACCGGATTTGCTCCATATTCAGCAGAGGCGCCGGTATCAAAGTAAAATGTATTTTTGATACCCTGTATCTTTCCATCCTTATCAATAGCCAGTTTAATACGGGCAACATACCCTTGTCTTACACCATTAGTTGTCAGCACTTCTTCCCGCGGAACAAATAATTTAACCGGCCGTCCTTGTAAATCTGGATTCATCGCCGCAGACAGGCATAGCGCCTCTATCGTCATTCCGGCTTTACCACCAAATCCGCCGCCAATTGGAGGCGCTATCACCCTTATCTTATTAAGCGGGTAATCAAGCCCCTTTGCCAGAATGTCTCGCACCGCAAACGCGGATTGAGCTGCGGTCCATATTGTCAGCCTTCCGCTGACAGCATCTTTCTGACAAATACAGCAATAAGGTTCAAGGAATCCATGTGCTATTTGGGGGCAATTAACAATCTCCTCTATCACATATTCTGCCTTCTCAAAAGCCTCATCAATATTGCCGCGACGAATTTTGAACCAGTTGCCGATGTTAGTACCAGGCTGCGGAGTAAGATAGTCTACTTTCTTATAGCTTCCAAGCTCTGGATGGACAAGGACAGAATTGTCTTTTATAGCCTGAACCGGATCAAAGACTGCCGGCAATTCTTTATATTCAACTTTAACTTTTAATACCCCTTCTTCAGCAGCATTTTCAGTCTCTGCAACAACCAGAGCAACAGGTTCTCCAAAATAACGAACCTTTTCAATGGCCATAGGAGTGCGATCCATAAGGTATAACCCGAAGTGATGATCAAAATCCCTACCTGTTATAACCTTCAGCACGCCTTTAACATTTAAAGCTTCATTTGTTGAAATTGAAACAATCTCTCCATGGGCAACCGTCGAGTGTACTATTCTGGCATGCAGAAGATCTTGGCCAAAACAAAGGTCATCTGTAAAATGCAGAGCACCGCTGGCTTTCTCATCATCATACTTCCTGGTTGTCCACTGTCCGACACCGTCATCAGTTATTATCTGATTCATTTTTTTCACTCCTTCACCGAAAGAAGTTCTGCTGCCTTACGAACCGCCCTGAAAATCCCAACATAACCTGTACAGCGACATAAATTTCCAGCAAGATAAATCTTTATTTCTTCATCAGAAGGAGATGGATTTTCTTTTAGCAACGCATATACCACCAATATCAATCCCGGCGTGCAGAACCCGCACTGTATCGCACCTTCCGATATAAAAGCTTTTTGAACGGGATGTAATTCTCCGTCAGCACCAACAAGTCCCTCTGATGTAAGCAGGGATTTGCCATCAACTTCGTAAGCAAGCAACATACATGACTTCTGAGGGACACCATCCACAAGAACCGTACAAGTGCCGCACTCACCTTCCTCACAACCACGCTTGACGGATGTCACCCCATGAGAGCGCAGGGCACGAAGCAACGTATCCCTAGCCTCGACCTCCCATAATACCTCGCGATTGTTAAGATTAAATCGTACCTCTATTTTTTCATTCATTGCACTCACCTCACTGATTATCAACAATACATTTTAATATGGCTCTTTTTACCATCTCACCGACCTGGTCGAGACGATATTCCATGCTTGCCCTTACATCACTGATAGGACTGACCGTATCCATAGCAATACGGGCAACTTTATCCAACAAATCAGCATCGGGTTTTTTGACACCATTAAGCATTGCCTCTGCCTTTGTAATCCGCAACACCCTTGGCGCCACAGCACCACAGGCGATGTGGTACTGGGGATTGCCCGGCATATCGGTTATTACACATGAAACGCCGACCTGAGCTAAATCAAGCGCGTTTCGGCGCCCTAACTTCAGATAGCAACCGCAAGATATACTTTTGGGAGTTGGCACAGTTATACTTGTGACTATTTCATCCTTATTTAGGATAGTCTTGCGCGGGCCGACAATAAAATCCGCAAGAGGGATATAAGATTCACCGCGAGAGCCAATGACGTGAACAGAGGCATCATGTGCAAGTAAAGCAGGAACCATATCGGCAGACGGCACAGCAGCGCAGACATTGCCGACCACAGTAGCTTTGTTTCTGATAATCTGATCCGAATGCGAGCGGCATGCATCTTTAATAGCAGGAAAGAACTCGGATACTGAAGGGAAATTTGCAACGGCATTTACAGAAGCGAGGGCACCTATACGTAACCCCGTTTCGGGACGATATTCAAGTATTGATAAGGATGGAATATTACATAAATCAACCACTCTTTGAGGATGCACCAGGTATTTATTCATCCAAGGGATTAAATCTGTTCCACCTGCTTTAACCATAACCGACTCGTTGATATTTTCATTGAGCATGGAAATGACTTCTTCTATCGTCGTCGGCAGTTCCAATATAAAAGGCAACATCTTCATTCATCTCCTCTGATTTGATAGAAAAATCAAATGTAAATATCCTGTCTAAAGAAAATTAACTTCACGTATTAGAGGAACCGCGCTTGCACCGGCATATTTATATTGCCATCACACGGGTTTAGCATCTCTGGCGCCACATCTTGCTTATTATTGAGAATGACCTGTCTTTTATTTGTGATCTTTGCCTCTATACTCCAAATAATCAAAGCAGAAAAATACACAAATACACCCAAGAAATCCGACACCTGGCATTCAGTCACACTTCACACCGATAGATTCATATTGGTATCGACATCCTTTTGAATGTGAGTAAACGCCGGTCCAGCAAAAATAAATTGTTCCTTGTCTATCATCCTTCCTCGTATAAAAACTATTTGTACCAGTGGTATATATCAACACACAACAAATCTCATAAAAAACCCAATGCCTGCCCGTATGCTTTTGCCAAGTGCAATATTACTATTGCCAAAGCTATAACCTATATCTTTGCATATTACATTATCCTAGAATGATAAAAGTTGCTATGGCAACAGTTAACATAAATATCCATTTTTGCACACCTACACTAACATGATTAACATGCTAAATTTTTTCTGTTTGCTCTGATGAAATATTAATTTCAAATGAACTTGCAGCAGGGGAAAATGATGAACAACTAAAATAAGCAATTATTCAAATTGCGCACATAAAATAATATTTATCGAAAATACCAGCAATTAGACGTATCTATTGATAAGATAGACCTCCACCGATAGAAAATATGGATGACATGGATTAATGTTCTGAATTTAATGCTGCGCTTCAGAGACACCTAGTTCATAGAAGAAGATCCGGAGGTAGACAGAAGATTAATATCGTTCCGTTTTCGCGATTTTTCAATGTAATATCCAAGAGTCAACCCCAGTTGGTGGTGTGGCATGTCTAAATTCAAACCAAGAAGTTGCTGTAATTCCTCAATATAATTACGCACAGTGTTATAGTGCAGATGCAGCCATTCGGAGCAGAGACGGGCGTTAAAATCTGCCTCAATCAGTGCGACAGCAAGTTCTTTCATCGATACACTTTTTTTCTTCTGTGAACTGTTAATAATAGGCTCCCAGTAACGCTTCCATACGCCAGTTGCTTCAGGAAGTCGAATCAGGCTGTCCAGCAGCGCATAAAGGGATAGTTCGTCATATCGATACACCCCGGCTTGGAGCGAGAAGTTACGCGCCCAGTTCAGAGTCTGTCTCGCCTCTCTGTAAGATCTTCCAATACCCAGCGGTGACTTAATCAACCCACCAAAAGCAACAACGCAGGCCACATTTTTTGCAAGGTTCTCATATTCAGCATATGAATCTGATTCCATATCTGTAAAAGGAACCAATCCTACCCAAATATTGCCAAGTTTATAACTCAATGGCGTGTAAGCTTCCTGCCACTGCAGAGAAGAGCTTTCCTCTATAGGACTTATCATTACAATTCTCGACATCTCGGGGATCTTGACCCCAATATCCTTTAGGTTCGCATTTATCATATCCAGATCACTGTAGACATCAAGACAGAGTCCTTCAAAAAAGCGCTCCCTCTTTGCCAGCTGTTTTGAATACTGTACCGCTATTTCAAGTGCTTCTGTACGCAGCATTGTCATGGCGCGCAGGACCAGTCTTTCCTGACGGGCTGAAGGTACCTGTTCTCCTTGAGCCAGCCGCATCCGCATCGTTATCGGAGTATCAGAGGTAATCGTGTATACAGCGTTCCAGACAGGCGGATCTGCATTGCGGAGCTCAAGATGTCCGATTATCTGCCCGTGCAGAGGAAGAGCCTTTTCCTCTAATACCGAAACCTTCGGGAAAAAGTTGCTCATTTCAGCATCTTCGACCTTGCCGTTTGGGGCAAAACAGTGATTCAGATTCAACTGTTCCGAATAAATGAATAGCGGCCGCTGCAACTGCTGGGCAAATCCTGACAGAAGCTCATTAATATCAAAACCTTCTCCCCAGAAATTACCGGTAGTATCTGAACTAGCGTTCTGCACATGCTGTTTTTCAAGCACCAAATAGTTGTGAACTATTTCGATGACATCAGTCCAGCGGTAATTCAGCGGTATTCGGAAAAGAGGCAGCTCCAGTTCATCCGCTACCTCCATAAGGTTGGACGGAAGCTGATGAAGATATCTGTCGAGTTTTATACCCACAGCTGCCGTCCCCTTTTCATTCGCACGCCTGAGAAATGGGATGAAATCATCCGGAGCATCTCTGAATATGTACCCGCTCCCTATTAGAAACTCTCCGCCACGCATCCAGCGATCGACGTCAGGGGCATCAATCACAGAGACTGCCGTAATTTCACGGTTCAGTCCGGAACTGCCGGCCATAAATTCAAAATCAGGGAAGAGACGGTGTTTCAAAAGATCCCCAGTAATCATTTAAATCACTCCCGTGCAATTAAACCTTGTGAGGTATTTCCAGACGTGTATTGAATATAACAGATCAGTGTTTCTACATTGGTCATTTATTTTTTGGTAATGTCAACTCCACTTCGGATAACATAAGCCGGGGCTTCGTGCTCCCAGATAGCGTGATATATATCCTTAGCGTTCAGTATTACAAGATCAGCATTGCCGCCCTCTTCAAGAATATGACCTTTAATGCCAAGCACACATGCCGCTTTCGTCGTGATCATGTCATAAATAGACTCCATACCCTCAAAAGTCGTCATCCACAGAAGGTGTACGGCAAGAAAAGCGACTTCCAGCATGTTATTGCGGCCAAATGGATAGTAGGCATCTGCTATATCATCCTGTCCAAGCGCAACGTTAATACCGGCGTTATAGAGGTCACTGACGCGCGCATGAAGCGGCCCTGTCTGAGGGTCGCTGACAAGCCCTATTTTCGCCTTTTTAAGCAGAGCCACCAGTTTGCGGAAGTAGTTCTCCGGATAAAGAGCAATCGCCCTGCAGTGCTGTGCCGTTACCCTTCCCTGCCAGCCCATTTCAAGCGTCTTAGCTATCATCATCTCAAGAGTCCTCTCTCCGGGGTCACCAACGTCATCAAGAAGCATCGATACATCCTTGTTATATTCTTTTGCAAGAGCGAACATCCTGTTGATGTGCTCCCTCTCATCCTCCGGAGTGTATTCAATCCACGGAATGCCTCCGACAACATCCGCCCCAAGTTCAAGTGCCTGCCTGATATAATGTTCTGCACCGGAATCACGTACAACCCCATCCTGTGGAAATGCAACTACCTGAAGATCAACCTTGCCTTTGTATTCTTCCCTTGCCTTGATAAGGGCCCTTACTCCTTCAAGTTTTGCCTTAGGGTCAACATCGGCAAACGCCCTGATATGAGTGTTGCCGTATTTAATCGCCAAGTCACATGCTTTGCGCACGTTCTGAATGATCCATTTCTCATCGTAGTTATCCTTAACCCGTGCTGCCTGCTCTATAGCGGTCATAGCACCACCCATACCTCCGCCGTGATAACTCCCAAGCGCATCCTGACCGACCATTTCCAGCGTATAAACTTTGCAAAGATGGAGGTGTCCGTTTACAAATGACTCTGTAACCAGGCGTCCCTCGGCATCAATAACCTTTGCCGCATTGCATGGATCGGAGCCTGCTGCAATCTTTGCAATTTTGCCGTTCTCTATACTGATTGTAAATAACTCATTCCCTCTTTTTCTAAGTCTTGCATTTTTGATAATCATATCCATTGCCATACTGATCACCCTTTTTCTAGTATACGTTAATTATTTACTATTCCTTGTTCTGTATTTTCTTCATTTTCTTCTGTGCCAGAAGCGCTGCGTTCCAAATCGTTTCATAACCGGTACAGCGGCAGAGATGTTTGTTCAACGCTTCTTTAAGTATCTCTTCAGACACATTCTGGTCTTTTGTTAAAATCGCGTAAAGCCGCATAACAAGTCCTGGTGTACAAAAACCGCACTGTATTGCGTTTGCTTCAATAAAAGCTTCTTGAATAGGATGCAGTTTACCTTCTTTTGCAAGACCTTCGATTGTGATAATTTCTGCTCCATTAACTTTTTGTGCAGGCGTTATACAGCTCATTACTGCTTCACCATTCATGACAACTGTACATGAGCCACATTGTCCCGCACCACAGCCTACTTTTGTTCCCATAAGCCCCAGTGAATCACGTAGAACATCGGAAAGCATTATTCTGCCCTCTTCCAGCAACACTGTTCGAGGTATACCGTTTACTACCATTTCAATGATATTCAAGCTCTTATACCTCCTGTCCTATAGTCCCTTTTTACAGAGGTGCATTAATTTATTATTCATTAGGGTGATATTGCTTCCTGAGATCACCTGCAGCCGGATAGCGACCGCTGAACGGGGCAGGTACTCTTTCCTTCTATGACTCTTTAACGAAGATAATCATTTTCCGGAAATTGCTTTCAATATTATGTCCGGTGTCAGAGGAATACGTGTAAACTCAACACCTGTTGCATCTGCAACAGCGTTAAGGACAACAGGTGCCACTATAACGATGGGATGTTCAGCTACAGGTTTTGCGCTCCAGGGACCAACCTTGTTAGGTGTCTCAAGGATAAACATTGACTGCTTTTTAGGTATGTCTTTAAGCCTCGGGATATGATAGCCGGAGAAATTCGTATTACGGACAACACCGTCTTTAAACAATATCTCTTCCATCAGCGCCCCGCCAAGCCCCTGCACAACACCTCCGGATATCTGTCCCTGAACAAGCATTGGGTTTATTGCCTTGCCAATGTCAAACGCAGAAGCAAAGTGTAATATCTCGACCTTACCTGTCGTCTTTTCAATGCGAAGACTGCACGCCTGCGCACCGAATGTCCAGCTGCTGGCAACGTTACCCATGCCGGTATCAGGATCAGGATCTTCGATATCTGCAACACGGTACCATCCTGTTGCCTGAAGAGGTTCACCTATTGTATTGCCTGTCTTCGTCATATAACCTCTTGCAAGCTGACCAAGCGATAAAGTATCACCTGTATTTTTATGTGTATAGAACCCATTGGCATAACTGACCAGCTCAGACTCACAGTGCCAGACGAGGCAAGCATTTCTCTTTCCCAGATCAAGCAGCCGGGATGCGGCACTCTGAATAGCTCGTCCGCCTCGATACGTCTGTAGAGAAGCAACTGTCATCCATTCCCAAGGGTTGTGCTGCGTATCGACGGAATTATTTACGTGGACCTTTTCTATCGGTATCTGCAATACTTCAGCTGCCATCTGTGCAAATACCGTGTAGACACCTTGTCCCATTTCGATACCGGCAAGGTTGACAAATGCGCAGCCATCGTTGTTTATATGTATAGCACAAGTTGATCCAGCATTAGCAGCATGCTTGGGAGACTTGAACATAGCTGCAAAACCTTTGCCATAATAATATTTCTCATCTTCCTTTGGAAGTTCATCTTTATAAACAGCATTACGCACCACATCGAGGCAGCCCGGCAAATCCCCCATATCCTCTTTCATAACCTGCCCTACCGAGTTGATTCGCCCCGGAGCAAGGAAGTTTTTCCTCATAAGCTCCTCTTGAGGGATGCCCAGTTTTTTAGCAAGCATATAAAGCAGCCTGCCAGACATAAACTCCCCCTCAGGATGCCCATAACCGCGAAACGCGCCTACTGGCGGCGAATTCGTATAGACTCCATATGAGTCAACATGACAATTTGGAATCTCATATGGACCGGTGCAATTATGTCCACCGACTGTGAAAATAAAAAAGCCGGTATCCGCATAGGCACCTGATGCGAAATACATTTTGGCCTCCAGTGCCGTCAATGTACCATCTTTTTTGGCGCCTATCTTCATCCAGCCCTTCATACCGCGTCCGAGCAATGAACTAGTAAAAACTTCCTGTCTTGTAAGAATAAGTTTTACAGCATACCCCGGCACAAAGCTTGCCGCCCATGCAACAAGAGGTTCCATGCAAACATCAGATTTTCCTCCAAACCCTCCGCCGAGGTATGGTGAGTGAATCCGGATACGACTCGTTTCCATCTTGAACATCCCACCGAGAACGTCCCTTAATATAAATGGACCCTGTTGTGATGCCCACATTTCTATTGACTGTCCGTCCGCACCAAAACGGCATATCGCGCCGTGAGGTTCTAATGCGGCGTGGCTGCTGAGAGGAAATTCGAACTCGGATTCGACCGTCACATCGGCCTCCGCAAACCCTTTTGCCGAATCGCCCTTGCGCAGTTTATAATGATGAAAAATATTTGTATTTGGAACAGGGAACGCACTTGATTCCAGATACCAGTATTTCTTAATATCTTCATGCACAAGGGGGGCATCAGGTTCCATTGCCTTGATTGGATCTAGTACATAGGGCAGCGGTTCATATTCAACTTTAATCTTCGGCAGAGCAGCCTGTGCCTGCTGCGCCGTCTTCGCAATCACAACTGCAACCGGCTCTCCTGCGTGACGGACCTTATCTACAGCCACAGGTGGCTGGTCGATAAAACATGCTCCAAAAAGCATAGGACGATCTTTACCCACAGCAACCTTGACTACACCGGGCATTGCTTCCGCTTCTGATGTGTCTATGCTCAAAATCCGCGCATGAGGTATTCCTGCCCTTAGAGACTTAGCATGGAGCATATTGGGAAAGGTCAGATCAGCAACGAAAATAGGCTCTCCTGTAACCTTAGCAACAGCATCTACCCGATTGATGTTTTTCCCGATATAATTCAAATTTCTTACCTCCCTTGTTCTCTAGTTTCTTAAAATATTAAAGTTAACCGCCCTTTTCCTCTCTGCGATAAGGTTTCAAAAGACCAGCAGGCGCTCCTTCCTTGCTTGAAGAACCGATAATCAGGGCAATTATCGTAACAAGGTATGGTATCACCAAGAAGAGATGAAACGGGATATCAACTCCCATCCCCTGTATCCTCAGCTGAAAAGCATCAAGGAATCCAAACATAAGAGAACCCAGAGTACCCCCGATAGGATCCCAGCGGCCAAATATAACCATAGCAATGGCAACCCATCCGCGTCCCCCTATAATATCGATCAAAAACATATTGTTATGCGCAAGAGTAAGAAAGGCCCCTCCAACACCCATCAATACTCCTCCTATTGCAAGACAAATTGTGCGCGTGAGATTAACATTAATGCCCACGGTGTCAGCTGCAAAAGGATTTTCACCTACTGTGCGGATAGCAAGCCCCCATTTTGTCTTATAAAGCAATATCCAGATAACAAGGACAACCGACCATGCAATATAGACGAGTGCATATTGATTGAAGAATACCTCCCCTAATATAGGAATCTCACTAAGTACTGGAATAGCTATTTTAGTAAATGGGATAATTGTCGGCGGAGCAGTTGGAGATCCCACAACAAGCCTGTAAATAAACATAGCAAGACCGGTTGATAAAAGGGTAATACCCAATCCTGAGACATGTTGCGAAAGCCCCAGGTATACAGCAAGAACCGCCATAAATATTCCTAAAATGAGTCCTACCGCCGCGGCTGCAAATACACCCATCCAAAGAGATCCTGTTTGTAGCGTGGTCAGAAAACCCGTAACAGCGCCCATTAGCATGATACCTTCGATCCCAAGGTTAATAACACCAGAGCGTTCAACAAGGATTTCTCCCATTGTGGCGAAGATAATCGGAGCAGCAAGGAGAACTGTGGCCGATAAGAGCCCCGTTATGAAGGAAACAGTCATCATTTCCTGAAACATTAGTCTCTCACCACCTTGATCCGATATTCAGTCAGCAGAAGTGCAACTAACATGACTATCAACGCCATTCCTTGAATGACCTCCGCAATATAGACAGGGACTCCCGTCATACGGCTCATCGACTGCGCTCCGACGATGATTATGCTGAAAAAGAACGCAGAAAGAGCTACCCCTACAGGATGCAGCCGTCCCAACATAGCTATTGATATCCCCGAGTAGCCGTAGCCCGGAGAAATATCCATCAGAAGATGAAAGTGGATAGCACAGAGTTCAGTTACGCCAGCCAACCCAGCAAGCCCTCCTGATATAAGCGCCGTAAGGAAAATGACCTTCGTGTTATTGATACCACCAAAATAAGATGCCGTAGGGTTAACGCCAACTGCTTTGATCTCATAACCTAAGACAGTTTTGGCGTTTATAAACCAGATAACAAAAACCATAGCTACTGCGAGCAATACGCCCAAATGGAAACGGGAACGCACAAGAAGTATCGGAAGATGAGCAGCATCTATGATACCTGCCGATTTTGGCCAGCTTGAACCAACCTGCTGCATGGGACCGAATAGCAGAAAACCCATAAAATGAAACATTACATAATTCAAGAGCAAAGTTGTAACAACGTCATCAATTTTGAGCCTCATTTTAAGGAACGCAGCCAAAAATGCCCAGGCTCCACCCGCAATAAAACCTGCAATCAGTATTATCGGAATAAGTACTGCAGCAGAAGTCCCTTCCGGTGCGTTGATGCCTATGACTGCGGCGACAATTGCCCCTGCCATTAGCTGTCCCTCAGCCCCTATATTCCAAAACTTGGCACGGAAAGCAAAGGCAACGGCTAAACCTGTTAAAATGAGCGGGCATGCCTTGACAAAGGTTTCAAGGATATTGTACCTAGTCCCAAGCGCTCCCTTAAACAACGTTATATATGAAAGCTTCAAATCTCCTCCAGCAACTAATATTGGAATAGCTGCAAGGATTAACGTTACAATTATTGCTGCAACAGGAACCATGAGTTGAAGCCAGCGCTGCAGCGGATGGCGTTTTGTGAGAATCAAGCGCATTCTTCTTTCACCCCGCTCATCCAAAGACCTATTTTATCTCTCTTAGCTTCTTTGCCTGAAACAATCCCCATAAAGGATCCGTTGTAAATGACGGCAATCCTGTCGCCTAAGGCAAATACCTCATCAAGGTCCTCTGAGATAACAAGCACCGCAGCACCTGAATCCCTGACCTCTCTTAGCCTGTTGTGGATATATTCTATTGCGCCTACATCGAGGCCTCTTGTAGGCTGTGCTGCCACAACCATATCGGGCGATGAAGATATCTCCCTTGCAAGGATAAGTTTCTGCAGATTACCTCCAGATAAGCTCTGCGCCTGAATTTTACGACTTGGCGTCTTGATGCCGAACTCTTGAATGACTCTGTCACAATATTCACCTATAGCTTTATAATTTAGGAGCAGGAGCTTGCCTGAGCAGTATTGTCTATGATTTTCAAGAATCAGGTTGTCTTCTATGGAAAGCTCCAAGAGAAGCCCTGTATCCATACGATCTTCAGGGACTCTTGCCATACAAGCAACTACGCGGCTGTAGGGATTGCCCGGAGGCAATATTTCCCTATTCATGATGACTTCTCCCGATGTCGGAGCTTTTACTCCAAAAAGGACTTCGGCAAGCTCGCGCTGTCCATTACCGGAAACTCCTGCAATACACAGGATTTCTCCGCTGCGCACATCAAAGGAAAGATTGTTAATGGCACAGATACCCTTGTCATTGTAAGCAGTCAAATTTTTTACTTCAAGGACCGTTTCTCCCAAAAATGAATTTTCTGAGGGACTATTTTTCTGCTCTTCAACTTCCCTGCCTACCATGAGTGATGCCATTTCACAAATATCAGTCTGATAGATTTTCCTTTCGGCCATTACACATCCGTGACGAAGAACAAGGACTCTGTCACATATCTCAGTGACCTCATAAAGCTTATGAGATATAAATACTATTGAGCAGCCATCCGCAGCTAAAGTATGCAGAGTTGCAAACAGTTCCTTGGTTTCAGGAGGAGAAAGAACTGCTGTCGGTTCATCCAGTATTAAAATTCGCGCATTTCTGTAAAGAGCCTTCAGTATCTCAACCTTTTGCTTGCCACCCACTGGCAATGACCATACTTTTGCGTCCACGTCCACATAAAGACCAAAACGCTCCTGTAACGTCAGTACTCTCTTCCTTGCATCCGCAAGATCAAGAAAAAAATTTTCATTTACGCTTCCAACAATTATGTTTTCAAGGACAGTCTGTGTCGGTACCAGCGTAAAATGCTGATGAACCATACCTATGCCTTTTTGGATAGCATCCAGCGGTGACTTGAAATGGCATTTTACACCATCAACATATATTTCTCCTGCATCTGCGCTGTAATAACCAAAGAGGACATTCATCAATGTAGTCTTACCTGCTCCGTTTTAACCCAAAAGACCACATATTTCCCCGGGGTAAAGGAATAAATTAACATTTTCATTTGCTACAACATCCAAAAAAATCTTTTTGATGTTGCGCATTTCCACAACTGGTATGTGTTGAGTCACAGCCATTACCACCTTCCTGAATATTGCTGCGACGAAAGAGGTTTTTCCTCTTTTTAAGTATCCGGGTGAGCAGTGTACAATGAACGATACCCACCCGGATAAAACATTAAAAATTAGTCGCTTTTAAGAACTGTTTCAATAACGGGCACAGTGAACTTCCCAGATTTAATTGCCGCTTCCTTCTGGCGAACTTCTTTGATGACTGCGGCAGGAAGTTTTTTTTCGAACCCATGTAACGGCGCTAAAAATGCACCCCCCTTTGCCATCATCGAATATTCTCTTAGGTCGCGCTCCTTCCATTTACCAGCTGCTACCTGCTCGACACAGTACTGCACAATAGGTGCAACATTCCATACCGGTCCAGTCACGACAACGCTCGGTTCAAGCGCATGCTGGTCCGACATGTTTCCAAATACAAGTACCTTCTTTTCCTTAGCCGCCTCAAATACGCCAAAACGCTCTGCAAAAATAAGGTCAACCCCTGATTCTATCTGAGCCATCGCAGCTTCCTTGGCCTTCGCAGGATCAAACCAACTCCCTATATAAACAATCCTTACTTTGACCTTAGGGTTGACGGAAAGAGCTCCCTGTTTAAATGCATTAACAAGACGATTTACCTCTGCTATCGGCATTGCAGCCACTATTCCCAACATATTTGTCTTTGTCATACGACCGGCAATCATACCACACAGATAGGACGGCTCATGAATCCAGTTGTCAAAGACAGCGTAATTAGGAGCCTGAGGTTTGAATTCTGAACCAAAAGCAAAAGCGACCTTTGGATAATCCTTTGCAACTCGTCTTGTAGGCTCTTCTCCCGCAAGGAATGCATCGCCTATGATAAGGTCAAACCCACGTTCACAGTATTCTCTCAAGACACGCTCGATATCTGAAGCTCCTGTCTTTTCAGCAAATTCATAAGTAAACCCAAGCTCTTTCTGTTTCTGAATAAGTGCAAGGTGAATCGCACCATCCCAAGGTTCTTCAATTGCCGTCTGGAAGAAACCGGCAACCTTAAGGTCTTTTATCGCCTTAGCTTCCGACATCGTGCCAAAAGACAGAACAAACGCAACTAAAAATACTGTCAGCAATACCTTTTTCACAAATATCCCTCCCTCTCTGAGTCGCAGAATCTTTTCTGTAAGGCTGTAATCATAAGAGCACAACTCTACTGCGATCTTCTTCCTGCAAGACTGTGATCAATATCACCCCCCAGAATTTTCTGATGTTATTCCAACAGGCAAAGTGCCTATTTATGAAAATGTGGAGGACAAGCGCCCTCCACATTGCGTGATTACTTATTCTTCTCCGAAAGCAACGATACGTGAGATGCAAGATTCGCCGCCGACCCAGCGCCATGGGAAGCATCCAATCGTGACACGCTTGCCAAGAATCTGATCAATGTCTCCGCCGAGGCACTCGGCGTGGATGATCCTGCGCGGGAAGAGCTCAATGTGCATAAGCTGATAATCTTCCGCCGGGAAGAAATCATCAAGTCCCTTTCCGTATTTACCCTTCAGGAATTTATCGCAGTCACTCGCCTGTTTTGGCATCCATTCGCGGATTTTGGTGTTCATGGGGTGGTCTGCCGAACCGCAGTCAACACCAAGCCATTTGAGCTCCATTTCTTCGCACCATTTCGCGAATTCCATAGTCGGTCCTGGATGTTTTACCATGTAGCGGATCTCATCCGCTTCAGGCTGGTCATATCCGTACTTATGATAGCCGGTATTAATGATAAGGATGTCGCCCTTATGGACATCCGCACGCTCCATGATATCTTTGGATGTGTATATGCCATAGTCTTCTGCCATGTCTGAAAGGTCTACAACAACGCCTGGCCCTACCAGATAGTTCTTAAGCTCGAGGGAGGCAATGTCTCCGCCATGGGTGCAGAAATGAAGGGGTCCGTCAAGGTGCGTACCGACATGATTCGAATGTGTGACAAGTTGCCCATTTGCACCATTAGGCGCAAGGCGTTTGAAGAACTTCACCTGAAGCGGTTCGTATGTCGGCCACGCGGGAGTCTTGTCGCTCAGCGGTATCGTAAGGTCGTATATCTTAAGTTTGTCCCAGTTTTTCAGTTCCAGATTGCCTGCCATTGTAATTACCTCCTGTATTTTTTGTGATTTGTTTCAACTAATATGGACCGTAAACGGTCTATTGCCCACTAATTTACATCTAATCTTCGAAATACTTCTCAATAAATGATTCAGTTGCTTTTGTAAACGCTTCCAGCGGCATCCTCACGATACCGGCTCCAACCTGTCCCCTGCCGGCTTCCTTGCATGCGGCCCCTGTATCAAGAACCGGAGTGATACCGGTTTCAGCAACCTTCAAAATATCAATTCCCGTAGGAGTTCCACGGAAATTAAATGCAGGAATCGTATATATATTGTTTTCTCCAATGGTGATTTCGTACATCTCCATTGAATAGTTTGCTGCGTCCTGAGCAGTGCCGCCGACAAACTGGATAATCGCGGGCGCTGCTGCAAGAGCAAATCCACCCAGGCCGCTTGTCTCCATAACAGCACTGTCTCCGATATCGCGGTTGACATCATCCTTAGTAAAACCAGGGAAGAGAAGGACATCCGGCAAGGCCGCCTGGCATGTAAACCACTGATCGCCGAGCCCGGAGACTTTAATGCCAAATTCTGTCCCGTTACGTGCCATAGTTGTCACCATGCTCGAACCCTCGACCCCATGGGCTGCTTCAAGGTTGCATTTTCCTGCGGCCATGGCAAGGTTGAGGAAGAAGTGATCGTTCTTGTCGATGAATCTGATAACTTCCGGCAGCTGTTTTGTATCGGGAAGCGCCTCAATCATGGCGGGAATTATTGCACGAAGAAAGAGGGACGTCCCCGCTTTGTTCCTGTTGTGCAGTTCGTCGCCCATGTGCAGCGCCTGAGCTATTATAGATTTGATATCAAGTCCGCCGGTAGTCTTCGTAATTTGCTGTACTCCTGCCTTCAGGTTAGGATAAAGAACTTTTTCCATCCAGCGGAGCCTGTCAATAGTTTCCTGTGAAAATGAGCCCATGCGAAGAACCTGGCCGAGTCCTTCGTTCATGTTGACATAGGCCTTATTGCCGAAGGCCTTGTTTTCAATTACAAATACCGGCATTGACGGACTCGTTATACCTGCCATCGGACCGACAGCATGGTGATGATGGCATGGATCGAACGTTATTGCACCGCTCTCGGAGAGTTTTATTGCTTCCTCCGGACTCTTTGCCCAGCCCTCATAAATGCAAGCCCCCATGACTGCTCCGCGCATCGGTCCCGACATATCTTTCCATTGGATAGGAGGCCCGGCGTGCAGAAGGGTCTTCTCCGTCATACCTGGAATTACATCTTTCGCAGCTCCCATATCAACCAGAACAGGCTGGCCTTTCAAAAGAATATCAAGCGCTTTCTTGTTTGCTTCCTGAATATCGATCATATTTTCTGCTTACCTCCCTGTTGTAATTTTCTCAGTTTCTCCATTAAGGAAGAACTCATTGCCGATGGTTTCCAGTCCACATGGACGGACGGCACATTCTGCGCCTTTTGATCTTCGTGAAATGCTTCGATTCCAAAATTCACGACCTTTGGGCCGTCTTTTAAAATACGGAGTTCCATCGTAACACTACCTCCCCAACAGGAATGCGGCAAGGCGAGCCGCCTGTGCGTTGCTCTCGCAAACTGTCACTCCTGCATCCTCAAGTATTTTTCTCTGCTTCGCACCATCCTGAGGGTCCTGGTCAACACCGCAGATTGAAGCCACATAGGCGATGCGATCCCCTGTTGTTTTCCTTGCATTTTTGATTGCTTCGGCAAGAACCCCTGCCGGATCAGGGTTACATCCATAACCAAGCACGACGTCAAGCAGTATTACTTCAACTTCCGGATCAGCCGCTTCAACAAGCAGCCTGTCGCACCTCAATGTGAGATCCATCATAGGGTGCAGCCTTCCCTGGGTGAATTCGTCCTCCCCATAGTCGACTATGCTGTGTTCAAGAGGCTTAAGCGAGTTTTGAAGTTTTCTTTCCTTAGAGAACGGCGCATTGCTCCATGTGTCGATGCCATTCTTTGCAAGCACAAGCTGTGCCTCATAGCAGAGAGTGCCACCGGAATAAAGTCCTCTGATGTATCCCTTACGGCACCCTATCTTCTGCGCCAGTGCTTTCAGTTCTGATTCTTTCGCCTTTAACGAGGCTCTGGCTGCGTCTGCATCTTCACCTTTTACAAGGGCTGCGGCAACTGCTGCGGTCTCTTCAAGTTCGGAGCATATATATACAGGAGGCTGATCACCTTTGGCCTGACCGCCTATAAAACCAAAGACAGCTGGTTTACCGGATTTTTTCACAAGCTCCAGTATTTTGTCCTCAACTTCTTTTGCCGGCGGTTTACCTACTACCAGCAATGTTTTAATCTCATCGTCCTCAAGTAAGGCCTCAACTGCAGTCAGCGTCGTAATTCCACCGACTTCTGTTTTTACATCCCTTCCCCCTGTGCCGATACCGTGCAAAGTACCAACCCCACGCCTGGCAAGCTGAATATGTACTTCCTGCAGTCCGGTTCCAGCTGCAGCGACAATGCCAACCGGTCCGACCGGGCAGGCATTTGCAAAACCAAGAGCAATACCGCGGATAATGACTGTGCCGCAATCAGGCCCCATAACCAGCAGTCCTTTTTCCAATGCTGATTTTTTAAGTTCAATTTCTTTTTCAATCGGGACGTTATCTGAGAACAGCATGACATTCAGCCCTTTATTGATACAATCCTGGGCTAAATCCCCCGCATATCGGCCTGCAACAGAGATAACCGCAATATTAGAATCTTTCTGGATCGCAAGCGCGCCATCCAGACTCTTAGGATAATAATCTCCAACTGATACTGCTTTTTTCCAAGGAGGACTTGCAATATACTCTTTTGCAGTCTTAAGCGCGTTTTCAAGAACTGAAGCATCGTCTCCGATGACCCCGATAATCAAGTCATTAGGCGTAGCGTCAGCGCCGGTAACATCAAAACCGCCTGTCGCAAGGATGTTGTAATTCGCTTCTGTCCCCATGACAAGAGAGGAAGAAGTGATCCCATCAAGCTTGTTTAGCTCTTTCGCGACAAGCATTAATGTTACACTGTCATAGTAGGAGCTTCTGATAATTTCTAAACGCTGCACAAGCGTCACCTCCGTAAATAAATTTAGGGTGCTGGACTATCCCCTTTTACTGTGTACTGTTGCAAATTTCTTCTACTCCGAAAGCAAACCCGGCAAGCCATGCACGTCCCGATGAATGCCCCCATCTTATGAGCCCGTTTAACGCACTTATAACCTTTTGCGGGTCATCTGTGGGAAGAGCCTCAAGCAGGCTCTTCCCTCTTCTCCATAACTTACGCAACAGCAGATCTTCATAGAAACTCTCTGAAAGTTTTACTGTAGAACCAGGACGGTAGCCATTTCTAAAATCCCTTACCACTGAATCCTCTACCATAAAACGTCTGATATGAGCCGTCAGACGTCCATGCAGAAAATCATCTCCTGCCGGAGTAGAACCAGGACCAAGACCTACCAGGCGTCTCCAGTGCACCCCATCCCAAATTTCAGCCAGAACCCTCAGTTCTTCGTCTTGAAGAAAACGCTGCCACTCAAAAATAAGAGGTTTCCATTTCTCCAGAATACTGCCTGTTGAAAAAAACGGGTCATAACAGACAGCAGCCTCATCTGTGATAATATCTGCCTCTTCTCCTTCCATAACATCAGGAAGAGACTCAGCTAAAGCAGTACGAGCCGAAAAATCCTCCCGTTCCGTTATCAATGTACAACGCAGACCATCCATATTCTCAACATTAATAGTCCTGCGATAGACCGAAACTATCCGGTATGTTCTGCATTCTATGTCCCAATCTGTACTTACAGATAACGGCCGGATTTCTGTCTTCGACATCCGTCTTTAAATTACACCCTCATCTCTCAAAATTTCGAGATCCTTCTTATCCAGCCCTACCCAGCCGCAATATATCTCTTCATTGTGCTGTCCCAGTATTGGGGCAGGGCATGAGATACTTGCCGGAGTCTCCGAAAACTTAATAGGCACACCCGGCATCTTAAGCGATCCGGTAAGTGGATTGTTAACTTCAACTATCATTTCGCGGGCCGCTATCTGCGGGTCGTTCACTACCTGTTCTATGTTGTTTATGGGACCGCACGGCACATCTGCCGCCATTAGTTCTTCCAGCCACTCTGCCGTTGTCTTTTTTGTCATGTGTTCGGTCAGCAGTTCTTTAAGCGCAGGCCAGTTGTATATTCTGTTGGCGTTGGTATCGAAACGGGGATCTTCTATGTACTGCTCCATTCCGATGACTTTGCACAGACGCGCCCATAATACATTGTTGCCGGCCGCTATATTTATAAAACCATCACTGGTACATATTGTGGCAAACGGACATATCGAAGGATGATCGTTGCCTATGGGCTCCGGGGATTGGCCGCTTGTAACGTACCGTGCAACGGCGTTTTCGAGAGTGGCAACGAGACAGTCAAGCATAGCAACATCGACCATCTGTCCCTTGCCTGTTTTATGACGGTTTTCAACCGCAGCCAAGATACCTACTACTGAAAATATGCCGGCAAGCAGGTCTGCCATGGAACTTCCCACCTTGACCGGGTGTTCCTTGTCAAAACCCGTGATACTCATAAGCCCGCCCATTCCCTGCACAATGAGGTCATATGCCGGGCGCGAACTGTAGGGACCATACTGGCCAAAACCGGAAGAGGCCGCATATATGAGCCTAGAGTTCAGTTCCCTGAGGACCTCATAATCAAGCCCAAGTTTTTTCATGGTTCCCGGCTTGTAATTTTCAAGTACGACATCCGCCTTTGCAGCTAGCTTCTTAAAAATTTCCTTGCCCTTTTCATGTTTAAGGTTGAGAGTCACTCCGCGTTTGCTACGGTTGAGGCTCATAAAATACGCGCTATGCCCGTTATGGAAGGGGGTAAATGCACGCGCATCATCCCCGCCGACAGGATTTTCTACTTTTATTACATCTGCCCCCATGTCGCCAAGCATCATTCCGGCAAACGGCCCGGCAAGCACGCGGGTCATATCGAGGACAATAATTCCTTCCAGTGGCTTATTTGTTTTTTTGTCTGTGCAGCTTTCGCCCATTGCCATTACCTCCTGTAAGGTATGCGTCTGGCAGGCTCAAATGCTGATTTGCCTTCCTGCAGAATGGTCCTGTAAACACCAACATTACGGTCTTCAATATGATCAAATTCCATCTTTGCAGAACTATTGGGATAGATTGTTTTGATAGGCTCGGGATCCAGGACCGCCCAGACATATTCCTCCGTACCTCTTGCCTGAGTTAATTTGACTCCTGTAGGGTTAACAATCATAGAACCGCCGAAACAATAATCACCGCTTGCATCATACCCTGCCACATTGGACGCCACCATATATACATGGTTGTCATAAGCCCTGGCCCTGTTGGTAAGCTCCCAATGGTCAAAGGTACGGAAGAATGCGGAAGGGCGCACAACGACTTCAGCCCCCATAAGGGCAGTGACCCTTACAAGTTCAGGGAAATCTCCGTCGTAACAAATTACGATGCCAATCTTCCCCAGCTCAGTCTGCACACAGAAAGGATCATTTCCAGGCGTAGTCCATCCTGTTCCGTTTGCAATACGCTCCGTCGGGAACGGGTGGGTTTTTTTATAAACCCCCATAAAACCCTCTTTAGGCCCAAGAATAGCTGCGCTGTTCCAGATAATCCCATCCGGCCCTTTTTCGTAAGACGGAAAGATTATATAGGTCCCATATTTCTTTGACCATTGGATTCCTACGTCCGTCAAAGCTCCGGGCATTGGTTGGATAATCTCCCACAAATGCTCTCTAGATCCAGCAGGAGTAAATCCGGTAGTAAAACTTTCTGGCAGAACTACCAATTCGGCGCCACATGCTTCAACACACTCTGCAATCATCGATTCAGCTTTTTTCATGTTTGCATCTATATCCATTGGGATCGGTGAAAACTGTAGCGCTGCCGCAGTAAATTGCTTCATTTGCCTATCCTCCTTCAAAAAATCCAAGCACCCTGTATTGGTGACATATATTAACAGAACACAAAAATTTCCCAAAAAATACATATTTATCAAAATGCTTTTACTTTGCATGATATTACTATTATCAAAGCAATATCACATATAACCGCGTATTATCCTATCTCAAAATAAAAAAAGTTACTATGTCAGCTGTTGACATAAATATACATTTTAGTGTGCTCCCATTAACATGATTAGCATACATAAGCGCTCCGGAGAACTCATGTCAATGAGGGCAGAGTAAAAGTCTGAACTTTCACTCTGCCATCATTGCTGGTTATTTTCAGCGACTTATTCTGGTGTTACGGAATGCCGCCGAAGCGGAGGCTACCCTTCGCGGTCATTCATACTTCAAAGCATCGATGGGGTTGAGGAGGGATGCCTTCCAGGCGGGGTAATAACCGAAACCTATGCCTACAAGCGCAGAGAAGACAACCGCCAGAAGGATAGAGGTCAATGTAAATATCGGCGGCGCAGAGGTGAGCGACGCAAGCATATAACCTGCAAAGACACCGAGTATTATTCCAAGTATTCCGCCTATCATCGACAGCACAACTGCCTCAATAAGGAACTGAAGGCGTATATCCTGTGTCTTCGCACCAACAGCCATTCTTATGCCTATTTCCCTCGTCCTCTCAGTTACTGAGACAAGCATGATGTTCATTATTCCTATGCCTCCAACGACTAACGATATGAACGCTATCGAACCAAGCAGCATAGACATTATTGTAGTCGTTTTGCGGCGTGCCTCCAGCATCTGGGAGATATTTCTGACGGCAAAATCATCCGCCTCTCCCGGCTTTATCTTGTGCAGTTCGCGCAGCAGCGACTCAGTCTCATTCTGTATATACGAAAGTGCGGACATAGAAGCGCCTTTGATGAATATATTGCCGATGCGCCCGGGGGTGCTGTACCTTACAAGCCTTCGCTGTGCCGACGTAAGCGGGACAAGAATGAAATCATCCTGGTCTTCGCCTGTGGAGGACTGCCCCTTTAAGGCAAAAACACCGACTACCGTAAACGGCACTTTCTTTATCCTGATCGATTTTCCAAGGGGGTTCTCCCCAGGGAACATTTTTTCAACTATTGTATTGCCTATAACCGCAACTTTTGTCGCCTGCCGCACATCGCTCTCGCTTATGTCCCTTCCGCTGTCTATCTCCCACTCCCTCACTTTGGAGAAAGAAGG
>JAJFTP010000025.1 GCA_021372895.1 Synergistaceae bacterium | reverse complement strand
TCCAAGGGGGTTCTCCCCAGGGAACATTTTTTCAACTATTGTATTGCCTATAACCGCAACTTTTGTCGCCTGCCGCACATCGCTCTCGCTTATGTCCCTTCCGCTGTCTATCTCCCACTCCCTCACTTTGGAGAAAGAAGGTGTACTTCCTGTAATACTTGTACTCCAGTTGGTATTTCCGTATATAACAGACCCTGATGTGTTTATCATCGGAGCCACGGCTTCTATTCCTGAGACTTCGCGTTCGATCGCCTGGGAATCACCATAGGTCAAATAGCGCATTATCCCGGTTGTAGACATTGCAGACCTATCAGGAAAAACTATTATAAAATTGCTACCAAATGATG
Organism: Synergistaceae bacterium; assembly: GCA_021372895.1. Classification (NCBI taxonomy): domain Bacteria; kingdom Thermotogati; phylum Synergistota; class Synergistia; order Synergistales; family Synergistaceae; species Synergistaceae bacterium. The sequence continues at coordinate 11,558 of JAJFTP010000025.1, read as the reverse complement.
CTATCTGTTCATCTATGCTCTTGTTAGCACCAGCTCCTACTGCAAACGCAGCGATCACAGCGGCCACGCCTATGATTATACCAAGAGCGGTCAACATTGAGCGTGTTTTGTTCCTCTTAAGGGCCCTGACCGCAGTCCGGCATATCTCTACCGTTGATATCATGAAGTGTGCCCCTTTCCGTTAAGCTCATCACGCTGGATCATCCCATCCTTGAAGTGAACGACCCTTTTGGCATAAGCCGCAACGTCCGGTTCGTGGGTGACAAGGATAATAGTGATACCGTCCTCCTCGTTGAGCTTTCGGAAAAGGCTCATTATCTCGTCACTTGTCTTTGAATCAAGATTGCCCGTGGGCTCGTCGGTCATAAGTATGGGAGCTCTGTTGACTATGCCGCGTGCGATGGCGACCCGCTGCTGCTGTCCTCCGGAAAGCTGCGTTGGTTCGTGGTATAGTCTGTCACCTAGTCCCATATTTTCAAGCGCGGTTTTAGCCAGCCGGTGCCGCTCTTTAGCCGGGACTCCTGCATATAGCAGAGGAAGCTCGACATTTTCAATTGCACTCGTCTTTGGCAGCAGGTTATAACCCTGGAAGACAAACCCTATCTTCCTGTTTCGTATTTCCGCAAGCGTATCTCCGTCAAGGAGACCTACGTCCTCTCCGTCAAGGATATATGTCCCTGAAGTCGGCCTGTCGAGACAGCCTAAAATGTTCATGGTCGTAGATTTGCCTGATCCAGAAGGCCCCATCATTGTGACAAATTCACCCTTTTCTACAGTAAAGTCAATTCCATGAAGAATCTCCATTTCATCTTTCCCAAGCATGAAACTTTTTTTTATTTGCCTGAGTTCAACGAGAGCCATCTACTTATCCTCTTTCTCGATAATTATTCCGGTTATTATGTCCTCTCCTTCGGAGATACCGGATATAATTTCAGTATTCTGTCCATCTGTTATGCCTTTTTTAACCTCAACTTTTACAGGCGTTTTTTTATCCAACTTATAAACAGCCGGAGCTGCAACTTCAGCTATATTCAGCTTGCCGCCTCCCGGAGATCCCTGCGTTGCCGTATTAGCGTTCAGATCGACAGGTTTGAAACGAAATGCACTGTTCGGTACCACTATTACATTTTCGCGTTCCTTGACTATAAGAGATACGTTTGCGGTCATCCCGGGCAAAAGAACGCCATTTTTATTTGAAACTTTGGCTATTACTGTATAAGTGACCACATTATCAGATGTTGTGGCAGGTGCGAGGCGTATCTGAGAGACCTTTCCCTCAAAAGATTTATCCGGATACGTGTCAACTGTAAATATTGCACTCTGACCCTCTTTTACTCCGCCGATATCAGCTTCGTCAACATCGATTTCAACCTGCATCTGTGTAAGGTCTTTTGCAATTTCTGCAATACTTGGCGTTTGGTAGCTTGCCGCCACTGTCTGTCCTTTTTCAACATTCTTGGATACGATGACACCGTTAATGGGTGAATATATTTTGGTATAACCAAGGGTTATCTCAGCCTTATAAAGGTCTGCCCTGCTCTGGTCCACATTTGCAGCTGCCGCTGCACTCTCCGCCTTTGCCACAAGCAATGCTTTCTCGTCATTATCAAGGTCGGATCTGGCTACAAGGTCCTTAGCGGCAAGTATTCTGGTACGCGCAAGGTTCTTCTGTGCGTTGGAGAGGACCGCTTTGGCATTTGCCAGGTTAGCCTGCGCTGAATTTAATGCCGCCCTGGCTGATTGAACATTTGCTATTTGAGTTGAAGGATCCATCTCCGCTATTAGGTCTCCCTTTTTGACCACACTGTTGTAGTCTATGTAAACTTCGTTTATGGTTCCGGATATCTGTGTCCCGACATCAACGGTTTCAACCGGGTTCAGCTTGCCTGTAGCGGATATTACGGAACGCAGATCAGATTTGACGGCTTTTTTTGTCTGGTACTGTATCTCCTGTGTACGGTGCGTCATGTACCAGTATCCCCCTCCGGCTGCGGCAAGGATTATAACTAAGGCTATGGCAGCCTTCAGACCAAAATATTTTTTAATAACACCAATTTTCATGATTAATTCAACCCTCCCATAGCCTTTTCAAGATCAAGCCGTGCTTTTCTGCAGTCGTACAACGACTGGACTGTATTTGTCTGGGCCGTTGCATAACTTTCTACGGCGTCAGATATTTCCAGACTGTTGCCGACTCCGGCCCTGTATCTTTCGAGTGCGAGGTCCAGAGTCTCCTTGGCCTGGCGCTCAGCTTCACCGGATGCGGCAAAAGATTCTTTTGCTTCAATCAGGGCTTCCACTGCCTTTCTTACCTCAAGCACCACTGAGTTTGAAAGACTTTCCATCTCGGCACCCGCCTGTGCAAGATCCGCCGCAGCCCCCTGGACCTTGCTCCTTGTAAGTCCTCCGTCACTTAACGGGATACTTACCGCGACCTTGGCGGTCCATTCGCTGGTATCAGCCGGAGCTGATCCATATATGCTGTATCCTGCCGTTCCTGTTAAATTCGGAGAGAGGCCTTTTTTCTGAAGCTCGAGCCGAGCCTTCGCCGACTCGACCCTCTTCTTCTGCGCTATGAGCTCCGGCCTGTTTTCATCGGCTTTTTTCAGCGCATCTTCCATGCTTATGTTCCAATCAATATACCCCAGCTCATCTGCTATACCGCTTATTTGAAGCATCGGCACTCCCATTGCGGATGCAAGAGATGCCTTGTACTGCTCAATAGATGATACTGTCTTGACAAGTGTAAGTTTCGCGCTTGCAAGGTCAGATTCGGCCTTTGTTACCTCTATCTTAGCCTTAGTGCCGGCACTGTAATAGGACTTGGCCCAGCTAAGCCTTTTTTTATAGTTGGCGTATCTTGTCCTGGCAACTTCATTATCCCGGATCGATTTATTAAGCCCGTAGTAGGACTCACGTACATTTGACACCACCTGATCACGTGCTGCCATGTAATCGGAGACTGCAGCATCTGTATCAAGCTTCGCTCCTGATACTGACAAATTCCGCCGGCCCCAGTCATAGATCGACTGTTCAAGTGTAACGTCCGTTTTGTACGACCCATTGTCGCTATCTTCATCGCTGTTGCCGTTCCTTGAGTAATTCGCCCCGGCGCTAAGCTGAGGACGTCCGTCAGCTACAGCCTCGCCGACAGCAGCCTTCCTGGAATCTATCTTCCTTGCTGCCACGACCAGATCCGGATGTTTCTCGAGCGCAGTCTTTATGCAGTAGTCCAAAGTCAGGGGCTCTGCCGCAAAAGATGCTCCTGCAAACAACAGTTGGACCGCTATTGTGATTGCAAAAAAATACTTTTTCAATATCTATTACACCCCCGCCTTTATCATGCATGCGTAAGGGATACAGGTATCGTAACTGTAAATCTGCTGCCTGCTCCCTCTTTGCTGTCTACACTGATATTTCCGCCGTGTGCCTCAACGGCGGCCTTTACTATCGCAAGTCCTATCCCCATGCCGCCGCTCTTTCTGGCACGTGATTTATCCGCGCGGTAGAAGCGTTCGAATATATAGGGAATGTCTTTCCCAGATATGCCTATTCCGCTGTCTGCAACTGAGATTTCGACATTACCGCCGCCGCGTCTCAATGAAATGGTCACGCTCCCCCCAACGTCGGTATATCTCAGCGCATTTGAAAGCAGATTCTCAACCACCTGCCGTATTTTGACTACGTCAACCGCTATATAAACATCCTGCTCTATGTCTCTTGAGAGCGAAACAGATTTGTTGTCGAAGAGCGGGTCAAACGAGAGAGCAATATTTTCAAGCTCTTCAGAGAGATCCACAGTCGAGAGTGAGATGTTGTTTCCGGCGTTCTCTATCGACATAAGGCTCTCTACCTCTGTGATCAAATTCGAAAGTCTGTCGATTTCGTCAACTGTCAGCTTCACACGCTCGGGCGTCGACTCCCATACTCCGTCCTCAAACGCCTCAAGGTGTGATTTGATTATCGTAACGGGATTCCGCAGTTCATGGGCTATGTCGCTCATAAGGCGCTTACGGAGTTCCTCCTGAGCCTCCAGTTCGAGCCCAAGCCTGTCGATGCTGTCTATAAGCGTCTGTATCTCAGTTATATCGGAGCTCATTCCATCAGTGATCCTGTAATTGCCTTTGCTTATCAAAGAAGCCCGTTTAGCTACGTTCAGCACAGGCCGGCTTATCCTCTCAGCCATGAAGAATGCGATGAGCATGGCTATCGCGAGCATAAAAGCAACGGCGTAATACATATGTCTGTTGAACTGGCGAAGGAAAACACCTTCCCTGCTGTCATTGAAGGGCAGGCAGACAAAACGTACCGTCCCAACCTTTTTCCCGTTTACAATGACCGGCTCATCCTTGAAAACAAGCTCTCGGACATGACCGTGCATGTTTTGCATTTTGTCATCATTCATCATCATTCCCCGATCTCGTTTTATCTGGCGTCGGAACTCGCGCACAACAACTCCGTCCGCGTCGAAAAGAACAGCGCGGACTATGGGCCAGCGCAGAAAATCACCTCTTATTTCCGAAAGGAGGGCTTTATCCCAGGAATTGCTGCTGCTGTATATCTGCTGCATAAAAAGTACTATTTCCTGCTGATCCTCGAGGAGCTTATCCCCGGCAAACCGGCGGAACTGGTGATCAAGCAGCTTGGATATCGCCGTAGGTATTACAATCATACAGATTATGACTATTGCGACATATTGTATCAACATCTGGGTGTGCAGTGAACGTTTCATTCCGGTAGCCGCCCCGCTATCCTGTAGCCGAAGCCGTGTACTGTCTTGATGTATCCGTTTTCATGATCTGTATCGGAGAGTTTTTTTCTGATATTTTTAATATAGCTGTCTATTGAGCGCTCAAAACCGTCGTATTCATAGCCAAGCGCATATGTTATCAGTTCGTCCCTGCTCCATGTCTTCTCTGGACGCGCCGCCATTTTAGAAAGTATCATGAATTCGTTCCTTGTAAGAGGTATATCCTCTCCGTTCTTTTTTACCGTTAAATTCTGTACGTCGATCACTAAGCTGTCCCCTATTGTAATTATCTGCGCCATCCCATCACCGGATCCGTCCATTTTTCTTATGTTGGCGCGAATGCGTGCCATGAGGACCCTCGGGCTGAACGGTTTCACTATGTAGTCATCCGCACCGGCGTCAAGCCCTGCGACAACATCGTCTTCACGGCTGCGGGCCGTCACCATAAGTATTGGGACATTGGACACCTTGCGCATCTCTCTGCATACATCCTCTCCCTGCATGCCCGGGAGCATGAGATCAAGCAGCACCAGATCGTAGCAGTTCCCGCGGAACAACTCAAGCGCACGGAGGCCGTCAGGCGCTATATCGGCACCGTAGCCGTCACGCTCTATATATGCCTTCTCTACGTCAGATATTGCTTTTTCATCCTCTACTATAAGTATTTTCATGCTGTATTGACCTCCGTTTATAATTACGCTTTATTGCTTATGATGCCGCAGATCAATAGACAAGTCTATATGCGGGAAATGCGTTTCTTGGAAACAGTCGGCTATATCTTTCTTCAAAATCATTAGTTAGCAACTCAACTTTCCCACCTCTTGCTACTAGTGGATCCAAAACCTCTGTTTTTCGTCTTCTCTGTATGTTATTCAGCGGAAAACCAGTGGCTCTAAAATATTGAAGTCGCTGGATTCCCGCTCAAAAGCATGCGGGAAAGACGGTGGGAAAGTTGAGTTAGCAATATTCAGCCTGTGCATTACGACAGTTCATATTCTAATTCCAATTTTTCGTGCAGTTTAGAGTATTTCTGCCTGTTTAACAAGCGAGCGGGCGTAAGCCCGCTCCTTTGAGATATATATTTTGAATATTATTACAATCAGTTACTGCTGATCCTGATTGAAACCGGGGCAATAGCCAGCATTCTGTCCCATACTGAAATTCGGACTGTTTTTGAACTTACCGGGATTTTTAAGCATCTCTTCAAGCCTGGAGTCATTAAGTTTATTTTTAATTACCTGAGCCTGCTTATTGAGTTTACGGATCTTCGCCTTGTCAGGAACATCCCTGCTGAACTCGACCCTTATCTGCTCTTGTAGCTTTTTCAGCTCGTTTATTCTGGTCTTGTCCGCAGCTGAAATTTCACGCTTCTGACCTCTTGCCGCAAACTTTGCGGGGTTCTTAAGGATCTCTTCAAAGCGCGCTGTTTCTATTTCACGGGTCAGTTTCTGCTCCTGCGTGTGCATTGCCTGCGCTTTTGCCTTATCCGGCGTATCCTTACGAAGCTCCGTTCTTATCTCTTCACGTAGTTTGCGGACCTCTTCCATTTTAGCCCTCTGTTCGGCAGGAATATTTTTGCCCTTGCCGCGTCCGTCAAGAAGCCTTGGGTTTGCGCATATATCGTTGAAGCGCTGATTTTCAAGCTCCTGCCTGATGTTCAAAATTCTATTGTTAAGATCACGGGCCCTTGCCTTGTCCGGAACGGTCTTTTGGATCTCCTCACGGAGCTCCACACGGAGCCTGTGCATCTCTTCCATCCTGGCTCTTGTCTCCGGAGTCATGTTATCCCGCATCATGTATCCCTGCCGCATCGGGATACCATATCCCATTGCATTTCCCGCCGGCTTGCCTAGGCATGGGGCCGCGAACGCACTGCCCGCGAAAACCAGCACCAAGATCATTGCTGAAAAAATTTTCTTCTTCATATCCATCTACCTCCAATTTTGTAATAAACATCTTATAATGTTCATTGTTCAATCTTATCAGGCGTCTATGGGTATTTTATGACTAATTTGTGTGGATTTTATGTGGAAAATCCCAAATAGGGCCGGATGGAAATTTGCAGGACAGGAGTAATATTCTCATGATAATCATGGGATTAAAAGCAAAATCAGAACAAGGCCTTCAACAGGAACAACAATTATTGCGAAAAAACAGCAAAAAATCAAAAATATCATGTAATCTCCGGGCTGACACTTCTTGACACGTTTTAGTATGAACGTTATACTCTCCTTCGTGGCGGCATAGCCAAGCGGTAAGGCAGTGGATTGCAAATCCATCATCCCCGGTTCGAATCCGGGTGCCGCCTCCAAATAACAATTTACTCCCTGCAAAATGCAGGGAGTTTTTTTATTTCTCTTCATGTGCATCCAAGCCACACGCCTTATTATTCTTATTCCGCTCAGGACCGACGCTTACCCTTACAAATCATAGGATCAAAAACCGGCAGATGCTTTTTCGCAAGATGGCGGGAAATCCATGAAAATGCTTTGGACTCCGCCGCTTTGGCAAATCACACCAACTGAGACGGACAAGCTCTTTAACCGCGTTTATACCTTTGCGCAAATCCCGCGATACGGCAAAAATATCAGGCTGTCAGTTTCTTGAATATTTTCGCTATCGTGCGCGCCCCGGGAAACAGCAGCATTGATATTTTTCTGCCAGATAAGCCCAGCATTATCCCGGTGCTGAGCGCTATGCCTATCGATTTGAACGGTCTTTCCTGTATGGCCTTGACGGGATCGGCAGCTTCCAATGAAGCTGCAAATCTGGCCTTGGCTTCGTCCAGGGTCAATTTTTCGTTATTCAACGGGGCCGCCTCCGTTTCTGGAGGTATTCCGCCCCTTCGACAGGATCAAAAATCCCGGAACTGCAAGCAGAACAGCAACGACACCTGCTGCCGCAGGACCTCCGATGTAACAGCGCAACAACATATATAAAGCACATCCTGCCGCTATGGCGCCAACGAAGATCAACAGAACACCAAAACACATTATGAGGATGCCTTCTATGACTATTATTGTCTTTTCTCTTAAAGTCCTGCCCTCTGCCTCAACGAGATCAAAAAAGCTCATCAAGGCACCCGTAATGGTTCCCATCGGACTCACCTCATTCAGCACGGCAGCCCATGCCCTAATAGCTATTCTTCTCCATGGCGGCAGCAGCTGTCCAGTATCTTGCCAATTACTATACCTGCACCAAAGGATACTATGACAGAAAGGAACGGGTTATCTGAGACTTTGTTCCCAACCTTGGCAACAGCCATTCTGCCTGGCTCTTCGTACTTTTCAATCACCGGTCTGATAGCGTTAAGAACACCATGAGCACTATCATCGATGGCGCTCTTCACCTTTTCAAAATCAATCAGGTGTTTCGCTTCAGCAGCTTCCTTATGCTCTTCGAGCTCTTTTTTGAGATCTGCTATCTCCGCTTCCAGCTCCATGATTCTCTCGTCCTTAGTGGATTCTGTCATTTCCCTGCCTCCTCAGTACTTAGTGATAGATCTTCTATACCTTATAATATTTTATCATGATGTGGCTATAAGCGGAGGTTTGCATGTAAAATATCAGCATAACTACATAACTGCCATAATTTAAACTGAGATCCGGAGTGATGTGTATGAGAGAAAATTTTGCAGACGTACCCCTTCTTCAGCAGAGAGAGATAGAGATGAAGGTGCTGGGTCCTTTGATCAGGGCTTTTGCGGAGGAGTACGGAGAGGAAAAAACATACGGCATAGTACGGCGCACAATGCAGGATATCGCTCGTAACCTTGGCAGGGAAAAATCATTGGATTGCGGCGGAGGTCTTGAAAGTCTCAAGGCAAACTGCATATCCAAGTGGAATACCGGCGGGGAACTGGAACAGGAAATTCTTGAGGATTCAAGGGAAACCCTGCGCTTTAATGTCACGCGCTGTGAATTTGCAACCCTCTACAAAGATCTGGGCTACGGAGATATCGGCGCGCTGATCTCATGCGACCGCGATTCCGCATTCCTTGAAGGCTTCGATCCGGAGCTGGAGCTTGTCCGTTCGCACACTATCATGGGCGGGGATCCCCTCTGTGATTTTTGCTACAGAAAGAAAAGCTGATATGCCGCTCACTCCTCAGGAGAAATTACTGCAACTTGAGACACGCCTGAAAGAGTTGGGGCGCGTTGCCGTTGCGTTTTCAGGCGGCGCTGACAGTTCTTTTCTCGCTTATACCACAGGCAGGATTCTCGGCAATCAGGCGTTTTTGTTTACTATATGGTCTCCGTTGCTTTCTGAAAAGGACAAGGGAGAAATATTTTCATTCGCAGAGCGCTATGACATGCCGCTCATACGTATACCGACAGACGAGACCGACAGCCGTGAATTCTGTGCCAACACACCTGAGCGCTGCTATATCTGCAAATCAATACGACTCAAGACACTCGAGAGATATGCCGATCAATGGCATATCCCGTGGGTGCTGGACGGATCAAATATCGACGATCTCAATGACTACAGGCCCGGAATGAGGGCACTGAGTGAATCGAAGAGGACTCTCAGCCCACTTCTCGAGTGTGGTCTGAGAAAAACAGAGATAAGGGAACTATCAGCAGCATCAGGGCTCCCCACCGCAGAGAAGCCCGCGTCAGCATGCCTGGCATCGCGGATACCGACAGGGGTCAAGGTGAGTAAGGAACTGCTGACACAGATAGACCGCGGCGAGGATATATTGAGGAAATATCTGCCTGAAAACACACAGATACGGCTCCGCTTCGACGGAAAGAGAGCAAAAATAGAGACAGACCAGAGTTTTATCTCCGGTCTGTCTGATAAACTGGACATTATCAAAGCTGAGCTTTTGGATGTCGGCATTAGCGATGTTCTGATCGAGCCAAAAGGCTACATAATGGGGAGCGTCACATATCAACAGAGATGAAAAGCGTCTGCCCGCTTCTTGATATGAGAAGCCCCAGCGCCTTGTTTCCGGCTCCGATGACTTTATTCCAATCTGCAACCGTCTCCATCTTTTTCCTGTTGACTTCGAGAATCACGTCACCTGGGCGAAGTCCGAGCTTTTGACCAAGCGTCCCGGGCTGGATATTAACGACAACCAGCCCGTTGTCATCCTCCAGTCCATAGCGCTCCTTGAGGCTGCTGTTGATCTCTGCTACCGTTATGCCGATTTTGGTTGAGGTCCTCGTGTCCGGTGTCTTCAAAGTGGAGCTTTTTCTCTGTTTCTTTTGGGCATTGCTCCCTTCAATCTCCCCAAGCACAATTTCTATTTCCTGTTTTTTACCGTTACGGTAAATCTCAAATTTGACCTTGTCGCCGGCGAGCTTATTTCTGACAAAGAATACTACGTCCTGGCTGGTCTTGACCTTCTGCCCACCGATCGAAACGATCACGTCGCCGCGTTTGAGCCCGTACTTCTCAGCCGGAGAACCCTTCCGTACATCAGCTATGATAGAGCCTTCCTTAACCGGGATCTTATATGCCTCTATAAGTGAGGATGTAAGAGGCTGCACCGTAACTCCGATCCATCCCCTGCGAACTTCTCCGTGCTTGATAAGGTCATCCATAATCTGCTTAGCCATATTCACAGGTACCGCAAAGCCAATGCCCTGCGCATACGGCACGATAGCCGTGTTGATCCCTACTACATTGCCCTTAAGGTCGATGAGCGGCCCTCCGCTGTTACCCGGATTAATAGCTGCGTCAGTCTGCATAAAACCCTGAAAGCTCGTGTCTGGAGCCTGCAACGTTCTGTTCTTTGCCGAGACGACGCCTACCGTGACAGAATTCTCAAACCCGAGCGGGTTACCTATCGCCACTACCCATTCGCCCACTTCAGTGGCATCTGAGTCACCAAGAGTCAGTACAGGAAGGTTCGATGCCTTTATCTGAATTACCGCTAAATCGAACGTCGGATCCTGACCGACCTTCCTGGCGCTGAAAGTCCTTCCGTCAAGCAGCGTCACCCGGATTTTGTCCGCGCCCTCGACTACGTGGTTGTTCGTCAGTATGTAACCATCTTTGCTCACGATAAAACCTGAGCCCTTGCCGATGCGCGGCACAGTGCGCTCCTGGCCTCCGTCCCCGAAGAACTCCTCACCGAAGAATTCCTCAAAGAATGGATCTCCCGCGAACGGATTCGGCATGGGGGTCACTTTAACCATGGTCTCCGTATCGATATTCACGACCGCAGGAGAACTCCTTTTTACTATGCCGACGATTGGATTACCCGTGTAAACTTCCTGGGCGTTGGCGCTGGTCACGGCAGATGCCGCCTGATTTACAACACCGTCAGTCGTAACAGCGGACTGCCGCCCGACAATATATGCACCAAAAGTTCCGCCGGCGAATAATATTGCTGCTCCGGCCAGTGCAATCCCGAATTTCTTCATAAAATCAAGCATTTTCTCTGTCATCATGGGCACCCCCGTATCATCTGCTGATATATAAAAAACTAAAACACATACACACTCAGATATTGTAATGCCGTATAATCAGAATACATCAAGAAAATTGCGGATGAGTTTTACAGTGGAAAGGCGGAGCACGCCCGATATATCATGCACCAAAAAAGACTCAGCTTCTTCGGCAGTTAAAAGTTCCGCCGTTTTTTTGATTTGACACTTCAACAGCTGCACTTCTCTCATTTACTGCGTTCGATCCACAACACCGCTGCGTAAATGCGCTATCAGCACATATCCTTCACATTCCAGCAATCGAAAACAGATGGCAGGATGGGGTCTCCCATTCTGTCATCTGTCAGGAAACAATATAATTATCACACGTCAAACTTAGCAGGTTATTTTTTCTTTTCAGGATGCAT
>JAJFTP010000024.1 GCA_021372895.1 Synergistaceae bacterium | reverse complement strand
GGTTATCATTTGTAATCCGGAGGTGGTTGATCGCTGATTCTTACTTTTCACGTTCTTTTGTTTGTACTTATTCCTAATATTTTCAACACAATCTGAAAGGGGAGATATCTAATCATGGAGCATCGTAAACCTTCTTTGGCGTTGGCAGCTGGGATATTTCTAATTGTTGCGGCAATGATTGCGGCAAGTGTTCTTGTATGGGAAGTTGACATCCACATCACCCTTATACTTGGAGCAATACTTACGATTGCGGTCGGCGTTGTAGTGCTTAAGTATGATTATGCAACAATTGAAAAAGGCATTATCGACGGGATCATGACAGGTATGCAGGCATGCCTCATACTCTATACCGTTGGCCCGCTGATCGGAACATGGATAGTCAGCGGAGTTGTGCCAACCATGATTTATTATGGACTGGCCATTCTGAGCCCATCTGTTTTTCTCTTTGCAACACTGATCATCTGCTCCGTAGTCTCGCTCTCGACCGGTACTTCATGGGGCACCTCCGGAACGGTTGGCATCGCGCTTATGGGCATCGCGCTTGGACTTGGCATTCCTGCCCCTCTGACGGCAGGAGTGATCATTTCCGGAGCATATTTCGGAGACAAGATGTCCCCGCTCTCCGACACGACCAACCTTGCGCCTGCAGTTTCAGGAACGGACCTCTTCCAGCATATCAGGGCAATGTGCTGGACTACGGGGCCTACTTACGTCATAGTCGCTGTTATCACGATCGTCATCGGTTTCCGCTATGCCGGCGGCCAGCTTGATACTGTAAAGATAGCTGCCATCCAGGCTCTTATGAAGGCGGAATTCTGGATCAACCCGCTTACGCTCCTCGCACCTTTAGTTGTCATAATTCTTTCGGCTATGCGCAAACCGGCTCTGCCCAGTCTATGGGCCGGCATCTTCGTCGCAATTATCTTTGCGGCGGTCAAAGGCGTAGGGATTGGCGAAATACTCAATATAATGCAGTACGGTTATTCGCCTGCGATCTCTGCCGAAATTGCAGGTGCAGGTGAAGATGCGGCTGCTCTCGCCAAACTTCTTGCAGATAACAGCATCAGCGTTGCCCCCGACGTTGCTCTGGCTGCAGCCAAGGATATTGTTAAACTGATGGAGCGCGGCGGTCTGCAGTCTATGAACTGGACGATCTCGCTTATCCTATGCGCGTTTACATTTGGTTTCTCGATGGATGTCTGCGGATTCCTGAAAGTTATGCTTGAAGCTATTATGAAGCCGATCAGGTCAGTCGGCGGGATGATAACGGCTACGATCCTGGCCTGCTTTGTCTGCGACATTTTCCTTGGTGATCAGTACCTCTCGATAGCTATGCCGGGAACAATGTTCAGGCCTGCCTATGAAGAGAAGGGCCTTCACCCGAGGATGCTCTCCCGTTCGCTTGAAGACGCCGGTACGCTTCTTTCCGTTCTTATCCCGTGGAACACCTGCGGTGCGTACCACACCACAGTTCTCGGAGTGCCGACGTTTCAGTACGCCCCGTATGCGTTCCTGAACTATCTTAACCCGATAGTGGCTATTATCATGACCTACATGGGGATCGGCATCTTCTGGCGCGGCAAGGACGGCGAACCTGTGCACGGCGGCAAGACCCGTCCTGCGGAACTGGCATAGTCAGCGGAGATTATTAATTGTCTGTAAAACTGCCTGAACTTGAAAAGCTGCTTGTCTCTAAATCGGGAATGATCGCCGGTAATTTCAAGACAGCGACGTTTGTTGCAATAGGGGTCTATCTCTTAGGAACTACTTTATGGAGATATTTCTCGCTTGGGATAACGGACAATGCGGCTGCTAATATCTTTATCGGTCTTGCTAGTTTCTTTGCGCTGAAGTACCAGAAACTGATATACATATCGCCCGTAGGTGTTGTGAAGGAGACCCACACTTGGATCACCCATCACAGGGAAGTAATGAAATGGGAAGATATAAAGTTCATAACCATAATGTATAAGCGCAGCGAGACAATGGTATTTTTTGAGAGAGATGTCCTTGGGTGGAAAGTCCTCTTTGAGAGGAGCCAGATAGACGGACTTAAGGAGCTTTTCAAGAAATATATACCGAAAGTTGATATAAACGAGATGGAGCGGTAGTTTTTCAGATAAGCCATAGGGAGCCGGAAGCATCTGCTTCCGGCTCCGGTGTTTGTGCTGAGTTCAGTTTTGTCCCTGTGTGTTTTTCTGCCCTCTCTGATCAGTTTCCATTTTTCTTTACCGCTTCCGCGACATTTTTACCGAGCAGCCTGCACTGTTCGAGGTCTTCCTCTGTCGGGCAGGATTTTACCTCTACCGATGGTTCTATCAGTTCCCAATCACCTCCATTGTCTGCAAACATCTGAAGTTCTGCCAGCGCGCCCTTACTCCAGCTGTACGAGCCGCATATACCGAGGATCCTGTTCTTCATCATTTTGTTTGAAAGAGTGCGGCAGAGGTGTGCCATAGGAGGATAAAGCTCCGTGTTATAGGTGCAGCTTCCAAGCACCAGCCCGCGATACTTCCATATATCGCGTACCATGAACGAGACGTTCGAGCGTGATACGTCATGGACAACTACGTTCTGTATCCCTGTTTCAGATATAGAGCGGGCGATGGCATCTGTCATAAACTTTGTGTTGCCGTACATAGAACCGTAGATCACGACGACCCCTTCTTCCGTCTCATGGCGGCTCCACTTGTCATAGAGGTCCACAATATGCTTTGGGTCAGAACGTAGTATAGGGCCGTGTGCAGGACAGATGATCTTAAAATCAAGAGAACGCACTTTTGCAATGGCTTTTTGTGTAGGAACAGAGTAACGCCCTATGATGTTTGCAAAGTAGCGCAGGGTTTCAGATTCGTAATGTTTCATGTCGAGCTCGTCGTCAAAGATACCGGCCTCCAGCGCGCTGAACCCGCCGAATGCATCGGTTGAGAAGAGAACTTTGTCAGTAGTGTCATACGTTATCATACTCTCAGGCCAGTGGACCATCGGGATCATTGCAAACTTGAGCTTATGATGTCCCAGGTCGAGCACATCCCCCTCTTTTACCTCAATGAAACCGTCAGTGATGCGGTAGAATGCATCGATCATCTCAATCGTTTTTTTGTTCCCGACAATCTTCATATTCGGATAGAGCTGTCTTAGCATTCTAATGGAGCCGGAATGGTCCGGTTCCATATGGTCGACGATCAAATAGTCGATTTGTCTGTTTTCAGGTATTATAGAGGTCAGCCTTTCGATATAATCTGTCAGGTTTCCGCTTTTTATCGAATCAACAAGAGCTGTCTTTCTGTCATTAATGAGATATGCGTTATAAGCAACTCCCCGTGGGAGAGTCCATAGTCCCTCGAACAGGTCGGTCTCACGGTCGTTTCCGCCTATCCAGTAAATTGAATCCGTAATTTTTATCGCCTTCTGCATTGGTAAAGAGCCTCCTTTTGATATTCCCAGATTTACAACATCAAGTATATCAACTGCGCGGTAAAAATGTAATAAAACCGATTTGGATGCAACGATCTATTTAAAAAATATTTTCTGACAAGGAAGATTATTCTGATAATTATCTTGTGTATATGCCTATAAGAAACCTAAACAGGGTTTTACATCCTTTAAAAAAGTAAAATGATGGAGAGATAGCTATGTTCAAAGATTAAAGAGGGAGAATAGAGACAGCGCGGACAAAAAATATTTAAAAAATACATGAATAAACTTGTCTGAAATGACCTGTCAAATGTTGCA
>JAJFTP010000023.1 GCA_021372895.1 Synergistaceae bacterium | reverse complement strand
GTAGTGGTAGATTTCTGGGGCCCCCAGTGTGTCCCCTGCATGGGACTCATGCCGCACTATCACGAAATGGAAAAGGAATTCGAGGGCAAGGTCAAATTCACGTCAGTCGACTGCTCTGCAAACAAAAGGGTCGCAATGGGCTTCAAGGTAATGGGCCTTCCGACGTTCCTCTTCTGGAAAGACGGGGCGGAGGTAAAACGCCTTTCAAAAGAAGAGTGCACTCCGGAAGCTATCAGGGCTGAGATAGAGAAACTCATCGCGTAGGCAGTATAATGTGTCCGGCATCCGCCGGGTGCGCATGCACCAAAAATAATTAAACGAAGGAGGTGTTCAGCTATGGGCAAACTGGCAGGCAAGAAACTTCTCCTTCTGGGAGAAAGGGACGGAGTACCCGGGCCGGCGATGGAAGCTTGTCTGAAGGACAGCGGCGCAGAGATAGTATTCTCAGCGACCGAGTGCTTTGTCTGAACCGCGGCAGGGGCAATGGACCTGCAGAATCAGCAGCGCATCCTGGATGCGGCTGAAAAGTTCGGAGCTGAGAACTGTGTAGTGATACTCGGTTCATCTGACGCAGAAGGCGCAGAGATTTACGCCGAAACCGTCACAAACGGCGATCCGACATTTGCAGGACCACTTGCAGGAGTCCCGTTGGGACTCGCGGTTTACCATGTATTTGATGAAGAGATCCGTGCGGAGTGTGACCCCGCACAGTGGGAAGAACAGATTTCCATGATGGAAATGGTTCTTGACCCTGAAGCGCTTGCAGCGGCAGTCAAAGGCATGCGCGACAAGTATTCAAAGACAGTCCTTTAATAAACCTGTCAAAAGAGGGTGCCCTTCCCACGGAAAGGCATCCTCTTAGCGTAAAATGGCAATAAATATTCAAAAAACGCCGGCCGACACACTATAAAGTCAATCAGAATTGCTTAAATGTAAAAACAATTGGAATTGGAATGGAAGATCATACTATGGCACAATTATATCCGCACAGTTTTTTCTTCGAACGTAGCTTTAATCCTATTGCCATCTACAGGATAGACTGCGATATTAAGGACTTAAACACGAAGCATCTGATATTTATCGATGTCAATGCAGCTTATGAGCGTGTCAACAAAGTAAAGAAGGATGATATCGTAGACAGGAGTTTCTATGAGGTATGGCCGACTGTTGAACCATGCTGGGGAGAGATAATAGTCGAATGTATAAAAAATGAAAAACCCGTACACTGTGAGAATGAGAGCAGATATACCGGGAAGTACCTTGAAGTGACGGCATTTCCTATTGCAGATGGCATGGCGGCGACAATTTTTCTAGACAGGACAGAGTGGAAGAAGTCTGACGAAAAACTTAAGAAAAATCAAAAAAAACTGTTGCGTTACCGGACAATGCTTAGAGAACTTGCGACGCAGGTCACTCTCAGCGAAGAAAACACACGAAGGGAGATCGCTACTGACCTGCATGACAGCATAGGGCACTCGCTTCTTTCCCTGATGTTTGATCTTCGCAAGTTACGTGAAAACTATGATATTCCATTGGCTGCAGTTGATTGTTTGGATAATTCACTAAAGATCACAGAGCAGATGATTGCAGAGAGCCGCCAGCTGATATTTCAATTGAGCCCTCCTATCCTCCTTGAGGTAGGTTTGACGCCGGCAATCGAGGCACTTGCAGACAACCTGCTTTCGCCGAGAGGAATCAGATGGAATGTTACGGCAAGGGGTTCGCAGAAAGATTATGCTGCGGACGATGCAGTATGCGTTATACTCTACAGAATGTCAAGAGAGCTGCTGGTCAATATTATAAAGCATTCAAAGGCCAATGATGTTTCGATCAATGTCAATAGAGGTCCTAACGGCATACAGGTCGTTATTGAAGATAACGGGATCGGACTTCCCAAAAAGTTCCATATGGGCAGAAGGTCTTCCTCGGGACTGGGATTGTTTAGCATCAGGGAAAGATTGATACATATCGGAGGCAATATGCAGATAATATCCGATAAAACAGGTACTACTATATCCTTGCTCGCACCTCTTAAAATAAACTCTGTTAAATGCGGGGAAAATGAGGAGAGAGAAAATGATTAGGCTTCTTATCGCTGATGACCATGAGTTGTTTCGTGAAGGGCTGAAAAGCCTGCTTAAGAGCGAAGATGACATTGAACTTGTAGGGTCGGCATCAGATGGTCTTGAGGCTGTCAATATGACAGAGGAGCTGCATCCTGATGTAATACTTATGGATGTTACTATGCCGAATATAAACGGGATACAGGCTACGGAAAAAATAATAGCACAGGACCCAGGGATCGCTATAATCGTAATTTCCATGCATAGTGACCGGCGTTTTATCGCGGAGACGCTGAAAGCAGGCGCGAAGGGATATCTCTTGAAAGAGAGCTCGCCCCAGGCTGTCCTGGATGCGATACGCTCAGTTACAAAAGGCGATATATTTCTTTCAACAAAAGCATGCACGGTCCTTGTTAAGGATTATCTGCGTCTCCTTGACAACGAGGCGGTAAATAAAGTAAATCCGCTGTCTGAAAGAGAGATGGAAGTCCTCCACCTCTTTGTAAAAGGGTATAATGGGAAGCAGATCGCGGAATATCTCTCAATCAGCAAGAACACAGTCGATACACACAGACGCCGTATTATGGATAAACTTGGCTGTGCGAGCATGGTTGAACTTACAAAATATGCGATAAGAGAGGGATTTCTTACTCTGGAGTAGAGTGACCAGATCGAGCGCTTTTCTGCAATATTCCCTGAGTTTTCGTATAACCCTTTTGCGCTTATAAAAATAGGATCACTCGGCGGCTTGCGGGGTTGAGGCCTGTGATTTCGGTTTGTTATACATAATGCTTATGGATCGCAAGAGGGTGCCCTTTCCGTGGGAAGGGCACCCTCTTTTGACAGGTTTAAAGGACTGTCTTTGAATACTTGTCGCGCATGCCTT
>JAJFTP010000022.1 GCA_021372895.1 Synergistaceae bacterium | reverse complement strand
GCCCATTGCGACCCTTTTGTTTGCAGAGCAGTCGACTGACGTGAATTTGACCTTGCCCTCGAATTCCTTTTCCATTTCGTGATAGTGCGGCATGAGTCCCATGCAGGGGACACACTGGGGGCCCCAGAAATCTACCACTACGGGCATAGCCCTCTCTTCACGTACTTCTGCATCACAGTTTTCTTTCGTAAGTTCGATCAATGCGATCCGCCTCCGTATATTACTGCTTATTGTACTCTTGATGGTAACACTTGCAGCAGTTTATTGAAACTTCATAAATCACGTATTAAGCAGTGATATGTCCTTTAATGTCCGCTGGAGCATACTATGATCGATAATTGCAAAATCGCTGCCCGATGCCGTACGGCAGCCCGCGGCTCTTTCCATGCCGTAGCGCATCCGCGCCTTATCTATAGCTTTAAGGCCGGCGGCGTCATATCGGCTGTCGGATTCAACTATTACGAGCGAACGATATGGCCCGCGCATCAAGGGGATGTTTGGCGGAAGCGGCGCAGATAGCAGTCGCCAGCCCTGCTGCAGAAGTTCCTCTGTCTTGTCCAGAACATCCATAGGGGAACCGTCGGCAAATACGATGCCGTACGGCATCTCTGGACCCCGGTATATTTCAGGGTTATTTGTGACTATCTGAAGTATTTTACCGGACATAGGCCTGCCTCCCTGATATGTCGGCAAAGCGGCTGCTTAAATCGATCCTCTCGCATCTGTTTTGCCATTCTTTTACTCAACTTTTCCACCCCTTGCTACTAGTGGATTCAAAACCTCTGTTTTTCGTCTTCTCTAAATGTTTTTAGCGGAGAACCAGTGGTTCTAAAATATTGAAGTCGCTGGATTCCCGCTCAAAAGCATGCGGGAAAGACGGTGGGAAAGTTGAGTTCTTTTATTTTTATTTCTCGAAAATTGTCTGTTCTTCTATCGGAGTGGTCAGGGCCTTCAGCGCGCGGAGAACGATCTCTTTGCGGGCGAGCCTGTCCCCCTCCGGACCGAGTGCAGGGTTGCCGGTAGGGTGTGGTATGGCAATGCCCGGGACTATTCTGTTAGTCCCGACCGTGAGCATTATAGGAACTATGGTCGCTATCTGCACAACCGGAATACCGGCAACACGTTCGATCTCCCTTGTCATAGATGCGCCGCATCTTGTACATGTGCCTCATGTGGAAGTAAGGATCGCTGCGTCGACCCCCTCATTTTTAAGCTGTTCGCCTATCTCGCGCCCGAACCTTTCCGCGTTTGCAACGGCCGTTCCGGTGCCGGTTGTGGTGTAGAAAGTGTTGTGAAGTTTTGCATAAACACCCTGGGCCTCAAGTTCACGCATTACATCGAGAGGCAGTACTACGTCAGGGTCGATATTCGCCCATTCACGGTCATAACCTCCGTGTATTGACTCGTAGTTATCAGGTGTCATATCCCGGAGCTGCGATATATCGTATGCCCCATAGCTCTCGGCTGAAGATACGCGGATATGGTCGGGATTGCCCTTTGGTACGATACCGCCGGAAGATATCAGTGCTATTGTTGCTTTACGGAGGTCTTTTACCGGAGGCGCCGGAGGTATTTTATTGAAGACCGGCATCTCATATTCAGTTCGGAACTCTTCCCCCCTCAGCTTGGCAAGCAGCATCTCCACCGCGCGTTCCGCACCATTCTTCTCATGGAAGAAAGATTTGCGTATACCGTGGTGAATGTATCCCTCAAGCCTTGCAGGTCCCATCTTCTCCCCTCTGAATAGCTTGAGACCGATGCCGGTCATTGACTGTAGGGCTTTGCTCATACCGCGCGCACTGTCGGATGTTATTGCAATATATGTCTTCTTGGAGTAAAGTTCGACCCCAGGGTTCTCGGGGTACATTGCCGTGACCGTAGGGATGCCGAGCTGCTTGCCTACCGTAGCCGCGATGTCCCCGCATGCAAAACCGTAGCGTCCGGCATTGAAGGCGGGTCCGGCCATAAACAGGTCGGGTTTGAAACGTCCGATCATATCAAGACAGATCTTGCGCGCTTCTTCCGTGTTCTCTCCGTAGAATCCGTCGCCGCATATCACTGTCGCAACAATGATCCCCTCCCCGTCTAATATTTTGTTGATCTGCACCCCCGGTCCAACTGCGACTTCGCGTACCTCCGGCCTGTAGTCCGCTTTTTCTTCTCCTCCTATTCCTGCATAGAACTGGTTTATGTAGTGAACGATATTGCAAGTCATCTGTAATGCCTCCCTCAGACCCACTCACAGCCGAGTTTGTTGAAGCCTATTTCGGCAGTTGATGCGATTATCGACTGGAGCTCAACGTACATTGACCCGTCATCACGGAGGCTTTCTTCTGCGCCTCCGGAGAGGAGGGATATAGCCTCCCTGTATCCTATAATTTTGTCCATAGCCGGTACTTCGATCATCTCGTTTACGTTCCCTGTTGAGACGAACCCTGTAAGCTCCGGTGTGGCGTCCGCCAGACTCTGGCTGGCTCCGTCGGTTCCTGCCGATTCATCCGATATCAGTACTGTTTTTATTCCGGCCTGCTCAAATTTTTTAGCGTTAAGACAAAGGTCGGTGTCCGGATTGCCGTAGCCTTCCTCGGAGACGATCGCTCCTTCTGCTCCCAGCTGCTGTGCTATTGAAAGGTTCATCTCGGCGGCACGGAGCTTTCCGTCAAGCACTGTGCTCTCCTGAGTCGGGATTACGCCGAGGAAGTTGATCTCCCTGCCGTGGCGTGTATAGAGAGCCTGGACGATTGGGTTGTGCAGGTGATGCCAGGTTGTATTTTTGTCGCACGCCGAAACGCAGTTGCCTGATACCAAGGCTCCATCCAGAACTTCGTTCGGATGGAGCAGCGTCGGGAATGAAGGACGCAGGTTGCTTCCGTAAAGATATGTGTCGTGCAGAAGCCCCTGAGTGATGTTCATGCAGACATATATTATTTTAGGAAGATCAGGATACCTCACGCTCTCTTCAAAAGCATCTCCCTTCTCGAATACCTGTATCTCGTCAGCCTTTGCTCCATTAACGGCACAGCAGCGCGCGATGTAAACGCCGAGTTTGAGCCCTGCCTCGCGAAGCGCCGTTTCGTACATGTGTTTTTCAAGTCCTGCGGAAGGTTTCACCGATAAAACTATATTATACGTCTGTGAAAACGGAGTATAAATTGCCCCTGGGCCGCTCATGTCTATAAAACCTTCCTGAAAGGCCACTATCGGTCCGCATGTTATGACCGCCGCACCGTCAAGTACGAGTGTATCCCCTGATCCTGCCTTTTCCATTGGGGCTAAAAATCCGGGAAAATAATTATTTTTGTCAATCTTTACCCGAGGCTCAACTGCGTCCTTGACGGGAATGATGCGCGTACTCTCTCCTGGGCAGGCGATATCGATATGGACATCAGAGAAGCGGGTATCTTGGGCTATTAAGCCTTCCGCGTCCCCCCTGCAAATATACAGCGTTCCGCCGGATGTATATGTCCTGTCAGCGAATACCAGCCCGCTGATATGGACCTTGTGCAATTTCAGCCGCATTGTGCATCCCTCCTATTAAAAAAGTTTGCAGCAGTCTTTTGGCCGCGATGGAAACAGCAGCCGGAGATATGTGTCCCCCTCCGGTAAAGTTTAATCTTATGAAAGACGAAAAATCATTATTATATTGAACAATAAAATAGATTATAATAATGAATAAATTATTCAATTGAATTAAAAATTAGGATGTGGTTTTGGTGTTCAAGGAAATGGCGCAGAATATAGCAAAAAGTACAAGTGATGTCATCGGATGCGGTGTCCTAGTCACAGACGAAAACGGAATTATAATCGGCTGCAACGACGAAAAGAGGCTTGGGGAATTCCACGGGCCATCTGTAAAAGTTATGAAGGAAAACAGTCCGATGACAACGTCCAGTGAAGACGCGGAAGGGCTTAAGAATGTTCTCCCCGGCTATACGCTTCCGATACAGTTCTATGACAGGGTCGTAGGTTCTGTCTCTATAGCCGGATCGCCTGATGAGGTTGCACGTTATGGACTGCTTGTCCAGAAGCAGGCTGAAATAATGTTTCGCGAGCAGGCGTTCATGGAATCTAAACTACTCAGGGAGAGGGCGCTTCGTGACCTGGTGGAAAACATAGCCGTTTTCGACGTGAGGAATGTGAATGAAGAATTTATAAGGATCCAGGGAAGAGAGCTTGGTTACGACCTGAGCAGATGCAGGACTGCAATAGTTGTGCAAATGAAGAAGTGGGGGGAAGGGACAGCAGAGTCCTCGTTCCAGAAAATGCTACGCGAAGTTTATGCTTCTTTCTCCAATCCGAGGGACCTTATATGTCCACAGGAAAATTACAGTGTGACTATTTTCTTTTCTCCGAGCTTTGACACCGCCCATGAACATGCGGATGAAGCGGCGGAGATGCTCACTGACGGTTTGATCGGCACACTTAAAGACAAAGGCATCGAAGCTGACGCTGCGATCGGGTTCCCCTCTTCAGACCTTGCGGGTCTTGCTCGGTCGCTGCGCACAGCAAGGGATGCCCTAAGGCTTGGCAGCCAGCTTGGCTCGGAAGGGGTCATGTCTGCCAAAAACTTCACCTCCGAAATGCTGCTGGATCTGCTGCCTTTTCCCAAACGCGGTGAGTTTGTGACAAGAACTCTGAGCGGACTTATCGGCAGAAAAGACTATGACGAGATAAAGAAAACGTTTCTTGTATGGTGCGAAGCACCTTTTGCAGTTGGAGCGGCTGCGGAGCGCCTTGCCATGCACAGGAACAGCCTTCAGTACAGGCTGAAAAAAATACGTGCGATTACCGGCAAAGATCCATGGAATTTTAAGGATGCGTTTGAGCTGTGGGCGGCGTTTATCCTGAGAGACCTGAGATGATTGAAAAATCTGACCTGAAGCTTAGTGAAAAGTTGCTTAAGACACCGCAATAGTCCGTCAGACATCCCGGCCAAGTATATCCGCAAAAAAACCGGAGGGGCCGCTGTTACTTGCTCCTTACCATAGCCACGTATATAATGTACGAATTATTGATGAAAATTCTTCATTGAAGAGGAGAGATCATAGATGCCGTACGATTACGCTGCCATAGAACCGAAATGGCAGAAGGAGTGGGCGGACTCAAAGATATTTGAGGTCGAGACCGACAGCAGCAGGGAAAAATTTTACTGCCTCGAAATGTTCCCATACCCAAGCGGAGCACTGCACATGGGTCATCTGCGCAACTATTCCATCGGCGACCTGCTTGCGCGCTTCCTTAGGATGCAGGGGTACAATGTCCTATATCCTATGGGTTTCGACGCATTCGGGATGCCTGCCGAGAATGCCGCGATCAAGATGAAACTGCCGCCGGCGGAGTGGACATGGAAAAACATCGAGCACATGACTCGGCAGCTTAAGCGGGCTGGGTACAGCTATGACTGGCGCCGCCGTATAGAGACGTGCAACGTCAACTATTACAAATGGAACCAGTGGCTATTCCTTCAGTTCTATAAAAAAGGCCTCGTATATCGCAAACATGCCCCCGTCAACTGGTGTGAAAGCTGTCAAACCGTGCTTGCGAACGAACAGGTGATTGGAGAGGGTGTGTGCTGGCGCTGTGGGACTCCGGTCACGAAGCGCGGGCTTGATCAGTGGTTCATACGCATAACAGATTATGCACAGGAGCTTCTGGACTGCCTTGATGACCTTACAGGCTGGCCGGAGCGTGTCGTTACGATGCAGCGCAACTGGATAGGCCGTTCAGATGGCGTCCACTTCAGTATGGATGTAGACGGCACTGATCTCAGCATCGAGGCATTCACCACCCGTATAGACACGATATTCGGAGTCACATTTGTCGCTATGGCGGCTGAGCATCCGTTTGTGGAAGAGTTTGCAGAGAGGGTCGGCGGCAAAAAAGCAGAGGCCCTGCGCGAGTTTGCAAAGAAGATGTCTTCACGCAGCGCGATAGAGCGTACTGCTGTAGGCGTTGACAAGGAAGGGATGGACACGGGTTTCTTCGCTATTAACCCGGTCAACGGGGACAAGGTCCCCATCTGGATCGCCGACTATATACTCATGGATTACGGCACCGGCGCCATTATGGGTGTTCCGGCTCACGATCAGCGCGACTTTGACTTTGCGCGTAAATATAAAATCGCCGTCATCCCTGTTGTACGTCCCGCAGACGATCCTGTCCCAGATGGGGCAACGATGACAGAATCCGTAGCGGCAGAAGGCATCGCCTGCAACTCAGGGGAATTTGACGGGCTCCCGACGGCGGAAGCTATAGAGCAGATAGGCAGCTGGTTTGAGAAGAACGGGCTTGGCAAAAAAGAAGTTCAGTTCCGCCTTCGCGACTGGCTGATATCGCGTCAGCGTTACTGGGGTACGCCGATACCGATGGTTTACTGTGACCGCTGCGGAATTGTTCCTGTCCCTGAAGAGCAGCTTCCTGTTGAGCTCCCCCTTGATATAGAGATGCCTGAGCATGGAGGCAACCCGCTCTCAACGCGCGAGGACTGGATCAACACGACCTGCCCCGTCTGCGGAGGGCCTGCCCGCCGCGAGACGGACACGATGGACACGTTTTTCTGCTCATCATGGTATTTCAGCCGCTATACATCACCGTGGTGTACGGACAAACCGTTCGACAAGGAAGACGTTTCATACTGGATGACTGTCGACCAGTACATAGGAGGTATTGAGCATGCCTGCCTGCATCTTATATACGCCAGATTCTTCACTAAGGTTTGCGCAGACCTGGGGCTTCTCCCTAACGACATGAGGGAGCCGTTCAAGCGCCTTCTGACTCAGGGAATGGTCATCAAGGACGGATCAAAGATGTCGAAGTCGATTGGCAACGTCGTTGATCCTGACGAAATAATGAAGAAGTACGGGGCGGACACGGCAAGACTTTTTATCCTTTTTGCCTCTCCCCCAGAGAAGGATCTCGACTGGTCCGACCGCGGGGTTGAAGGCGCAAACAGGTTCCTGGTGCGTGTGTGGCGCCTCGTTGAGTCTAACCTTGACGGACTGAAGTCTGCGCAGAGAAAACATGTCGCCATGAAAGATATAAAAGGCCGTGAGGAGCGTGAGATCAAAAGGATCACACACAGCACACTTGACAGGGTCACCAGAGACATCAGGGACGAACGCCAGTTCAATACCGCTGTCGCAAGGCTTATGGAACTGACCAACGCTCTGATAGCCTACAGGCCAAGTAATGAAACAGGCTGGCAGATAATGAGGGAGGCCGTTGAAACATTGCTCTGCTGTCTGTCGCCGTTTGCTCCGCATATTACGGAGGAGCTCTGGCACTTGATAGGCAACAGCACTTTCCTCTCCGTTGAAAAATGGTTTGAGGTTGAGGAAGATGCCCTCACAGAAGATGAGTCCACTATAGTCCTTCAGATAAACGGCAGGGTGCGCGAGCAGTTCAGCGTTCCAGTGGGACTTTCAAGGGAAGACCTTCAGGCTGAAATATTGTCGCGTGAAGAGACAAAGAAGCGCATAGAAGGCAAAGAGATAGTAAAAATAATCACTGTTCCGGGTAAAATTGTAAACATAGTGGTGAAAGGCTGATGCCTGGTCTCCGCCTGATTGTTGCCTCCGGCACCGGACAGCGGCGTCTTCTTGAGGAGACCACAGCCGAGTTGGGAAAAAACGGATATCTGCTTGCAGCACGACAGGAGGGAGGAGAGTGGGTCTCCCTTCTGTCAGATAATATGTCGGCAGGTCTTTTTGACGAAAAGAGTCTCATAGTAGTTGATTCCGCCGCGCTTATGGGGGTCATGCCGGAAAACCTCTCCCCAATGGTCGAGGCGGACTCTGCCGTCATAATAATTCTGGTCTATGACTCAGACCCTTCAAAATTTATCCCAAAAGAAGTTATGAAAAAATGTGTCGTCCTGAGGGCGGCTGAGTTTCCCCGCTGGCCGAGAGAACGTCAGATGTGGGTCGCTGATCTTGCACGTGAGATGAAAATCAACATAGGGCATGATGCCGTTGCTATGATTGTAGAGATACTTGATGATCCGGAAGAGATACGAAGCCAGCTGTCAAGCCTGTCGATGCTAAAGCGCGAAGATACCATAACTGCGGCGGATGTGGAGATGATGTGTCTCGATGACGGCAGCAGGAGCCTGCTTCGACTTCTTGACGGCCTATGCGCAGGAGATCACAGTGCATCCGTCAGGAACCTCCATTCGATATCGAAGGACGGAGACCTCATCCCACTGGTATCGGCGCTGCATAACAGGATGAGACTTGCCTGGTATGCAGCTCTCCATCCGCGCTTGGGGGCAATGTTTGCTAAATCTCTCGGGGCCAGGGATTATGCATGGAGAATGGCAGGCATTGCGGCTCGTAAGTATGGGCACGAAGCCCTTGGTGTTTTTGTGATCGGTCTCATAAAGATAAACATCGACGAGAAAAGCGGAACAGGTGCGGGATGGAGCGGGCTTGAGGCGCTTATCATCGATCTCGTTGGCAAAGGTAAAATAAAAGCCGTCTGATCGTTTTTATCATGCAAAACAGCGGGACCCGTCAAGAGCCCCGCCGTTGACTGTAAACAGAAATCGACCGGTTACGCCGAGAGAGATTTGACCCTTGCAGCCATACCTGACTTGCGGCGTGCTGCTGTGTTCCGGTGGACGACGCCCTTAACTACCGCCTTATCCAGTACACCCTGAGCCTCGTTCAGCCTCTTAACTGCAAGTTCGGGATCTTTCTGTTCCACAGCTTCAAGAACTTTCTTTACTGCATTCTTGCAGCGGGTTTTCCAGAAACGGTTATAAATGCGGTTTCTCTCAGTGACCAAAACTCGTTTTTTCGCTGACTTCTTATTTGGCAATGCCGTCACCTCCTTCACAAAAGACAGAAAGTATCTTAACACATACATACCGGAACATGCAATACTTGTTTGCTTTTTCTTCCGTTTTTATGTAGAATTGACTGAGATCCGTCGTCGATATTTGATAATTTCCTTGCCCCATGGCGAAGTGTATGCTATATTTGCTGGGTTGCTGAATTGATAATTATATGTCGATGAAAATGAACCACAGGAGGTGTAGTCTGTGAAACGAACATTTCAGCCGCATAACACGAGCCGCAAGCGGTCAATGGGCTTTCTGGTACGTTCTGCCTCCCCGAGCGGACGCCGTATTCTTAGGAATCGCCGCCGTAAGGGTAGAGCGCGTCTTGCCGTCTAATAGCCGTGGATTTCGGCTTTGCAGCTGCTGTCAGGCTCAGAAGCAGGTGGCAGTTTGACCTTGTATTCCGCACCGGGCGTCGTGAAACAGGCGAGCTGGTGCGGTTATTCTTTGTTGAGAGGCCATCAGGACCTACGCTTGTCGGGGTGACTGTCGGAAAGAAGATTGCAATTGCGGCAAAGCGCACGAGAGGACGCAGGATTATGAGAGAGTCCTTCCGCAGACTTCTGCCTTGGATTAATGACGGAGTGTGGATTGTGGGCTCCCTGCGTGAAAACGCGCTCGGGCTTTCTGCATGCGATGTTTACCTTGATATCGGTCGCTCCCTGAAAAGAAGGGGACTTTTGAGCCCTGAGTGGCCCGGATTTTGCTGGGAAATTGACCGCATAAAGACTGGATGAGTTTCATCACAAAAATAGCAGTATTTTTTATCAGGTTCTATCAGGCGGCGATCTCTCCACTGCTGGGAGGCGGAAAGTGCCGATTCTATCCCTCGTGCTCCGAATATGCGGTCGAAGCTTTAGAGAAGCATGGTTTTTTTTACGGGTCCCTTCTGGGACTATATCGAATATGCCGCTGCGGGCCTTGGGATCCGGGAGGGTTTGACCCGGTCCCTGAGCCTGAAGAAATTCAACGGATACGGATAGGAAGATTATTTAAAAAGACCTCGAAAGGTTAGGTGAAGGCATTGAGCGCAATTTGGACCGGAGCAAGCCAACTGCTCCTCGCGATCCTTGATTTTTTCTACGCAATAACAAACTCATACGGTCTTTCGATAGTATTGCTTACTATCGCGGTAAGGGTCGTGCTATACCCTCTCAATCAGAAACAGATGGTCAGCATGCAGCAGATGCAGAAAATCCAGCCCAGGCTGAAGGTAATTCAGGAAAAATATGCTGATGACAAGGAAAAACTAAGTCAGGAGACAATGCGCCTCTACAAGGAGAATAAGATCAACCCCGCGGCAGGCTGTCTTCCTCTGCTTGTACAGCTTCCTATACTTATATTACTGTTCAACGTGCTCAGGACATATGATTTTGCGGATACGTCTTTCATGGGTGTTCTGCTTGGCTCGTCTACTACAGCGGGGCTTGCCCAGGCCCTAGGTGTTTCCGCCGGGGCAAACGGGACATACAGCATAATGTCCGTGCTTACAGCGATACTTAAAAATCCGGCCGGGCTTTCCAATGCCGGCCTGTATATAGGCAACATGGTGCTGCTTATAAGCATATCTGTTCTTACTTGGGCACAGCAGAAACTTTCAGGTGGCAATAATCCTCAGATGGCAATGATGAACACTATCATGCCGTTCTTTATGGCATTTATATGTCTTCCGATGCCCGGCGGAGTAATGCTTTATTGGGGTCTCTCCTCACTGATAGGCGTAGTCCAGCAGTACTTCGTCATGAGGAAGACGAAGCATGAGCTTGAGGTAAAGCCGGTATTGCACAAGAACAAGCCTGTTGCCGCTTCCGCAGTTGATGATGATGATGATGACGAAGATGAGTACGAGGATGAAGATGACGATGACGATGACGATAACGAAGGCAAAAGGCAATGAATAACAACATGGAGAGAGAAGAACAGATACCGATGCCCGAAATAGAGTCAACGGTCCTTGAATGTTCCTCGCTTGATGAAGCACGCGTGAAAGCTGCTGAACTCTGGGGCATAAAACCGACAGATGTCGAAGCTACCGTTATATCGGAGGACAAAAAACTTTTCGGTCTTCTGGGGAGTTCCTATAAAATCGAAGTCAGTCCTTTTGCTCCCGTCTCTTACATTAAGTCATGCCATTTCGTCAATGAAGTTCTTGAAAAAATGGGACTTGATCTTATACCTGAGCTCAATGACGACGGAACCATCAATCTTGTGGGAGAGGATGTCGGAGTGGTAATAGGGAGATACGGGGAGACGCTCAAAGCACTGGAATATCTTACTAACCTTGTATGTCACGACGACATGTCAACAAGACGTGTCCGTTTTGACTGCGGCGGATATCGCAGTCGCAGAGAGCAGGCCCTTACCCGCCTTGCGGAATCAATAGCAAGAGAGGCCCTCCGCAAGGGTTATCCGGTCAGCCTCGAACCTATGTCAAGCTGGGAACGCCGTATAGTACACATCGCACTCAAGGAGAACAGGGAGGTTGAGACACGCTCGATAGGCGAAGAGCCCACAAGGCGAGTTGTCGTATGTCCGGCGCATGGCTCTGATAATGGCGGCAGAAGGCGCACCCGCGCCCGTTAGATAGCCGGATGTATCCTGTACTGTTTAAAATTTCGTTCATTGAAGTCCGCAGCTATTATGTGCTGTGGACTTTTGCTTTGCTGGTCTTTATCCTATGGACGAGAAACAGGGCGATCAGGAAGTTCGGTATGGATTGGGATGATGTTTCTTCTGTAATTGTCTGGATATATTCTGCGGCGATTCTTGGCGCAATCGTCGGCAATGCGGCAGAAAAACTTCCGCTTTGGCTTGCCGGCATGACGACCGCAGATGAAATATTAAAGGGCGGGCTCTCCTCTGTTCCCGGTATGCTGTGCGGCGGACTTGCCGGAGTTTACCGGCTTAGAAAACTTAAAATTTCAGTTGATGATTTTGCTGAGGCCTCATCGATACCAGCGGCAGTGATGATCGGGATCGGAAGGATAGGATGCTTCCTTAACGGCTGCTGTGTCGGCGTAGGATATTTTTTCGCCAAACAGCCTTGGTGGGCGGTATATTTTCCGTTTGACGCGGCGGGTTTCTATAGATTTCCGTCGCAGCTTTCGGAATCGGCAGCAGGGCTGATGATAGCCCTTTTTCTCTTCACAGCGGAAAGAAAGATACCTGAACATGACATTAAAATAGGGGGAAGCGCTATACTCTTCCCCCTGTTTCTGATACTTTACGGTTCCTACAGGCTTGCCTTTGACAGTTTACGTATGACAGAACCTGCTTCTGCTCTGCATATCGGGCAATATATATCCGTATCAGCCATTATTTGCGGGATCATATGGCTTTACCGCACGTATAAAATCCGCAGGAAAGAACACGGCATACTTAATCCTCGGAATTAAACCCATTTATAAAATCAATAACGTCTTTTGCAGGCATCGGCTTAGCTATGAGGAAACCCTGGACATATCTGCAGCCGCTTTGAAGCACAAGGTCAAGCTGTTCTTTTGTCTCGACACCTTCGGCGATGGCGAGCATACCAAGTGCATCTGCCATGTATGAAATTGCCTTGATGATGGTCTTCTGTTTATTTGATGTCTCAAGCCCTCCGACGAACGTCTTGTCAATTTTAAGACAGTCTGCAGGCATGTCTTTCAGGTATGAGAAAGATGAATAGCCTGTTCCAAAATCATCTATAAAGACCATTATCCCGCAAGCCCTAAGCCTTCCAAGTTTTTCACGTGTTCCCGGCGCATTTTCAAGGAAGCATGCCTCGGTTATCTCCATGCCTACACTGAAGTGCGACAGACAGTGTTTACGGAACTTTGCAAGCAGTCTGTCTGCAAAATCCGACTGCATGAGCTGTATGGTTGATACGTTAAACTGGACTTTGACATCTTTATCCTTAAGTTGCGAGGCAAATGCCATGGCACTGTCAATGACAAAATCGCCAAGCTGGTTTATGAAGCCGCTTTTTTCTGCCATAGGGATGAATGTTTTTGGCAGTATATCCCCATGCCTGACGCTGTGCCAGCGCAGTAATGCCTCCACAGAATATATGCGGTCGTTTATTGAGTCATATATCGGCTGGTAGTAAAGCTCAAGTTCATTCTTTATGATTGATTGGGCAAGGTCCCTCTCTATGTCAAGTTCTTTCATGATGGATTTGTACGTCTTTGCGTTCAGAATAAACATATTGTCAGGGTTTTTTGCCAGGCGCATCGTAATCTCTCCGTATCGGAACATATCACTTGGAGATATAGGTGTCTGTCTAAGATATTCCGGGCACGGGACCGCACCGACGCGGCAGCTTATCTCAAACTTGTTGTCGAAAACAACAAACGGTCTTAAAAATAGATCTTTGATTTTGCTGCAAATATATTTAAGTTCCTGAGTCTCGCTGAATGATTCCAGCAGGATCACGAAATTGTCGTTGCCAAGATTATAAAGAAGTCCGCCGCATTCCTTTGCAACAGAAGAGAGCCTGTTCGCGGCCTCAAGCAGCATGTTTCTGGCTACCCTGTCGCCGAAGATCTCAAGTATTTTATGCGTGTCGTTTATGTTAATAAACAGATATGCACTGTTGAAACTCTCTCTGAGGCATCTTCTGCCCAGCTCTTCAACCTTTAAAGAGAAGCTTTCCCTGTTTGGCAGCATTGTGATGAGGTCAGTATAAGCAATCATGCGTATATGTTCCTGAATGAGCTCGTCTTTTGTCACATCAACTGCAAATGACTGGTAAAACCCGCCCTCCTCATTGCCTATGACCTGTATGAGCAGATATATCGTCCTTCCGTCGGCCATGTGCAAAGGCAGCCGGAAGGATTGCCCCATTCTGATCGAATTTTGCGGGAAGATAGTCTGGTCTTTGTCCATAAGCTCTCTAAAGTCAAAAGAAAAGGAGTGCTCCGGGATCCCGAGTAATTTGGCGAAGCCTTCGTCAAAGTCTTCGGCAATTCCCTCCGGAGAGAGCATGAAAAGATGGAATCCGGATTTTTCCAGAGTGGTACGATTAAGCGCCCTTATCTTATAGTATTTCCAGCTGATTATATAAAGGCACAGCAAAGAGACGATGATGGACAACGTAACCGCAAGGATAAGCAGGCCTGTCCTGTAAATTATATTCCTCTGAGTGGATATTATGCCCTCTTCGGATGATACTTCGACCAGCTTCCATCCGCTGCTGCCTGATAATGGTGTAAATGAAAAATAGTGTTGATCTTTTTTAGTAACGTACATATATATATTTTTTGCCTGGAGCCCCCCCAGATTTTTCAGGATATATCCTTGTTCCTCCGGGGCAATAATGTTTGACATGTAATCAAAGAAGCTGATGCTGTGTCTGTAATGGATGTTCCTGTCTGTTAATATTTTTGAGTATGTTATTATTCGGTTGCTGCCGTCAATAATAAATAACGAGTTCCCGCTGTAATTGGTATCGATCCCGGCAAGAAAGGAAGAAGCATCTTCAAGCCCGATTGCCCCGGAGAGCGCGCCTGTCACAACCGCACCTTTGAAGACAGGTACCTGAAATATGATGACCTCTCCCTGTGTATCACTTGTGTCGGTAATCCTGTCTGTGACGACACCGGAGACGGAAGAGAATCCGTATATGGTCTTCTGGAACTGCTCCTGTTCCGCGATGTTTGAAATGTTGAATTGCCTGCCTGTTGTCGAGATCGTGTTGCCCTCGAAGTCGGAAATGGATATGCGCCGAAACCCTATTTTTTTTGCCTCGATCCGCATGCGGTCGAGCCATTCATCTCTGATCGCTCCGTCTTTGCCTGCGGCAGAAACGGATGATAGGTATGCAAGTCCCTGCAGGTGCGCCAGTGTTGCATTTATGTGTCCGTCGACTATATTTGCCGCAAGGGTGAGGACTGTACGGTTCTGTAAGTCGTTGTGCGATGCGAAGAGGTATTTGATATGCTCGACAAGCATCCAGCTTGCACAAGCCATGAGCACAAGCATTATGATAAGAAGGACTAATGTTCTGGTAATAGGAAAATAGAATCTTCGCCTTCGTCTCATCATCCAGCTCCATACTATGAAATGTACAACTCAGTGTTTATTATACCACGGAAAGTATATATGATATGCCCTGACTACAATGAAAAATTAAAGTTTATAGATGAATGACTTTATATTAATATTCAACAATGGTTACAATTATAAGCGTACTTATATTAAATGTATTATAAATTAGGAATATGATATATCGGGTATATATAGAAAATTAGGTATTTACAGCCTGCCAATGGCAAAACATATAGGAGGGGGCTGGTATAAGCGTTATTTATAGCGTATTTTTCTGTTATGTACCGGGCAAACATGACGGTGTATAAGAGGTGTATAATATACGCAGAAATTGTGGTGAATAAGTACATGCTGCCAAGGATGGTCTTAGCAGCAAGATGTGTGGTAATACCGGGATATTTTTTATAATATTGGGATGGGGGGAATTTTATTATGATTTCGTTCTTTGTCTCTCTTGCAATACTTATTTGCGGCTATTTTTTCTACGGAAGTTTCGTAGAGAAGCTGTTTGGACCGGATGACCGTCAAACTTGCGCAAACACAAAAAATGATTCTGTCGACTTTGTACCTATGAAAACATGGAAAGTTTTCATGATACAGCTTTTGAATATTGCTGGATTGGGTCCTATTTTTGGGGCGATCAGCGGAGCACTCTGGGGTCCACAGGTATTTTTGTGGATATGTTTCGGGTCAGTATTTGCCGGAGGCGTACACGACTACTTGTCAGGAATGCTCAGTGAGCGCCATGGAGGAGCCTCGATAAGTGAAATTACTGGTATATATCTTGGCAAGGGCATGCTGCAGGTAATGAGGGTGTTCTCCGTTATCCTGCTGGTTTTCGTCGGAGTCGCCTTTCTCGTCGGACCTGCCCAGCTGCTTGCCCGTCTGACCCCGGATTCAATGACGATCAAGTTTTGGGTCCTTATTATTTTGGCCTATTACTTTCTGGCAACGATGTTTCCGATTGACAAGATAATCGGAAAACTTTATCCGTTTTTTGGAGCAGTTCTTATTTTCATGGCTTTTGGCATTATTATCGGATTGTTTGCCAATGGATATAGAATTCCTGAAATATCATTCTCCAACCAGCACCCAAGCGGGACTGCGATTTTCCCGTTCATGTTCATCACTGTTGCCTGCGGTGCTATCAGCGGGTTTCACTCCACCCAGAGCCCTATGATGGCTCGCTGTATCACAAGTGAAAGAGAAGGACGAAAGGTTTTTTATGGCGCTATGATAGCCGAAGGAATCATTGCCCTTATCTGGGCCGCTGCAGGATGTGCCTATTATGAAGGCGGAACTACGATAGGCTTGGCCAATGCGCTTAAGGCATTTGGCGGTTCACCCGCTAATGTTGTGTACGATGTTTCGTTCGGACTGCTCGGCAAAATTGGCGGTGTCCTTGCCATCCTTGGTGTTATCGCCTGCCCGATCACGAGCGGTGACACGGCGTTCCGCAGCGCTCGACTTACAATTGCCGACTGGATCAACATAGACCAGTCTAAAACCAAAAAGCGGCTGGCTATTTCCGTTCCTCTTCTTGCAGTCGGATTCCTTATTTCCAAATTAAACTACACGATTATATGGAGGTACTTCTCATGGTCCAATCAAACATTGGCTATGATCGTCCTTTGGGCTGCTTCTGTCTATATGTTCCGTTTTGTAAAGAACAAGTATGCATGTCTGATAACAGCCATCCCCGCAACGTTTATGGCCGCTGTTTCAGCAACCTATATCTGCCTTGCTCCGGAGGGATTTAAAATGTCTGCCAATATCGGATATCCTATTGGTTTCATATTTGCATTAGGATGTCTTGTGATATTTATCTTTACTACAGTTATGCATCCTGAAAAGAAAAAATAACCTGCTAAGTTTTACGTGTGATAATTATATTGTTTTCTGACAGATGACAGGATGGGAGACCCCATCCTGTCATCTGTTTTCGATTGCTGGAATGTGAAGGATATGCGCTGATAGCGCATTTACGCAGTGGTGTTGGGGATCGAACGCAGTAAATGAGAGAAGTGCAGATGTTGAAGTGTCAAATCAAAAAAACGGCGGAACTTT
Organism: Synergistaceae bacterium; assembly: GCA_021372895.1. NCBI lineage: Bacteria > Thermotogati > Synergistota > Synergistia > Synergistales > Synergistaceae > Synergistaceae bacterium. Next base: position 244 of record JAJFTP010000022.1, on the reverse strand, counting down.
TAACTGCCGAAAAAGTTGAGCCTATTTTGCTGTATATATTAGGCGTGCTCCGCCTTTCCACGGTAAAACTCATCCGCAATTTTCTTGATGTATTCTGATTATATGGCATTACAATATCTGAGTGTGTATGTGTTTTAGTTTTTTATATATCAGCAGATGATACGGGGGTGCCCATGATGACAGAGAAAATGCTTGATTTTATGAAGAAATTCGGGATTGCACTGGCCGGAGCAGCAATATTATT
>JAJFTP010000021.1 GCA_021372895.1 Synergistaceae bacterium | reverse complement strand
AGGGGTCATTGCGGACAAATTTCCCTATCTTGATATAGCAAAAGAATATGAGGCGGCAGGGGCCTCCGCAATTTCGGTACTGACCGAGCCGTTTTATTTTCAGGGAAGGGACGGATATCTGAGGGGGGTCGTATCAAATGTGGATATACCCGTCCTGCGCAAAGATTTCACAATTGACCCCTATCAGATATTTGAGGCAAAAATACTGGGTGCTTCCGCGATCCTTCTGATCTGCGCGCTGCTGGATACAGATACGCTCTCCGAATATATCTCTCTGACAGACAGCCTGGGACTTTCGGCAATAGTTGAAGCACATGACAAAACCGAAATATCTTCCGCCGTAAATGCCGGAGCGCGGATCATCGGCGTGAACAACCGCGACCTGAGGACATTTGAAATTGATATATCAACGAGCCTGAGGCTGAGGGAATTTGTGCCGGAAAATATAATTTTTGTCGCGGAGAGCGGCATCAGAACAGCGTCTGACGTAGAGGCTTTACGGGCCGGCGGAGCGGACGCCGTCCTTATCGGGGAAACTTTGATGCGCAGTGAGGATAAGAAAAAAGAACTTGAGATCCTGAGGGGGGTGATTTAGTGCCTAAAATTAAAATATGCGGGCTGTGCCGTCCATGTGATGTTGATTTTGTAAACGAAGCCTGTCCGGATTATATAGGGTTTGTGTTTGCGGAAAGCCGCCGCAGAGTGACAGCCGAAGAGGCCGCGCGATTTCGCGGCGGATTGAGGGCGGATATCGTGCCGGCAGGCGTTTTTGTAAATGAAAAAGTCGAGGTTGTGGCGCGGCTTTATATGGACGGCATAATCCAAACAGTCCAGCTGCACGGAGACGAGGATGACGGATATATAAGAGAACTGCGCGGCATAGCAGACATCCCCGTCATCAAATCATTCCGTGTCCGGACGGAAAAAGATGTATTCAGGGCACAGAGCAGTCCTGCCGACTATATCCTTTATGACGGCGGCGCGGGGACCGGGGGAAAATTTGACTGGCGGTTTTTAAAAAATCAGACAAGGCCGTTTTTTATGGCCGGCGGCATCAATGGGCAGAACATAAAAGAGGCGCTCTCTTTCTCGCCCTTCTGCATAGATGTAAGCAGCGGTGCGGAGAGCGGAGGAAGGAAAGACAGGGAGAAAATTTTAAAATTAGTACGCGAAGTACGGGATCACGAGGAGGGAATAAAATGAACAGAGGCAGATATGGAGTTCATGGAGGGCAGTACATTCCGGAGACGCTTATGAACGAGATGATCAACCTTGAAAAGTCTTATGGATTTTATAAAAATGACCCTGATTTCTGTGCGGAGCTGGACAGGCTCTTGAAAAATTACGCGGGACGGCCGTCCCTTCTGTATTATGCAGAGAAAATGTCGAAGGATCTTGGCGGCGCGAAAATATACTTAAAGAGGGAAGATCTTAACCATACAGGGTCGCACAAGATAAACAACGTTCTCGGTCAGACGCTTATGGCAAAAAAAATGGGCAAAAAGCGCATCATCGCGGAAACCGGAGCCGGACAGCACGGAGTTGCCGCCGCGACCGCGGCGGCGCTGCTCGGCCTTGAATGCGAGATATTCATGGGCAAGGAGGATACCGGGCGCCAGGCACTGAACGTCTACAGAATGGAGCTGCTCGGCGCCAAGGTGCACCCTGTGACGAGCGGGACGATGACTCTGAAGGACGCGGTCAACGAGACTATGAGAGAATGGGTCTCAAGGGTGGAGGACACGCATTATGTGGTTGGGTCTGTTATGGGACCGCACCCGTTTCCTATGATCGTCCGCGATTTTCAGAGCGTTATAAGCAAAGAGGCGCGTGCGCAGATCCTTGAATGTGAGGGGAAACTGCCTGATGCCGTGGTAGCCTGTGTCGGCGGCGGAAGCAACGCGATGGGGATGTTCTATAACTTCATCGGAGATGGATCCGTAAGGCTTATAGGCTGCGAGGCGGCAGGGCGCGGTATCGATACCGGAAGACACGCGGCGACAATAACAACGGGGACGCCCGGAGTTTTTCACGGCATGAAATCTTACTTCTGCCAGAACGACCAGGGGCAGATCTCGCCGGTATATTCTATCTCGGCGGGTTTGGATTACCCCGGGATAGGTCCCGAACATGCCGACCTCTACGACAGAGGCAGGGCGGAGTATGTCGCCGTGACCGATGACGAGGCTGTCGGGGCATTTGAATATCTGGCAGAGACGGAGGGGATCATATGCGCGATAGAGAGCGCCCACGCTGTCGCACATGTAATGAAAACGGCGCCGAAAATGGATAAGGACGAAATTGTTATAATTTGCCTGTCCGGACGCGGAGACAAAGACGTCGCGGCGATCGCGCGCTACAGAGGAGTTGACATACATGAGTAGGATAAAAAATGCCTTCGGCGGCGGCAAGGCGTTCATCCCGTTTATAACGGCAGGGGACCCCTCGCTTCGGAAGACAGAGGATTTTATATTTGACATGGTGCGCGGTGGGGCTGATATGGTGGAAATCGGGATCCCGTTTTTAGATCCGATAGCGGAAGGCCCTGTGATACAGGAAGCCGACAATCGCGCACTTTCATCGGGGACGACGGTTGACGGTATCTTTGACATGGTCTGCTCATTGCGGGAAAAAACTGACATCCCGCTTGTGTTCATGACATATCTGAACCCTGTGTTTAAATACGGGTACGACGCGTTTTTCGCTCGCTGTAAAACGGCAGGCATAGACGGTATAATAATACCTGACCTCCCGTTTGAGGAAAAGGAAGAGGTGAGGCGTCCGGCACAGCGATATGACATAGACGTCATTTCCCTCATCGCTCCGACTTCGGATCAGAGGATAAGACTGATAGCCTCGGACGCCGAAGGCTTTCTGTATATCGTTTCCTCTATGGGCGTAACGGGGATACGCAGTGAAATTAAAACAGATCTCAAGTCGATAATCGAATTGGCAAGGACATCCTGTACGATCCCGGCCGCAGTCGGATTCGGGATCAGCACGCCGGAGCAGGCCTCGAAGATCGCAGCCATAGCCGACGGGGTAATAGTGGGAAGCGCTGTCGTAAAAATAATAGAAGAACATGGCGCCGATGCGGGACAGTATATCTATGAGTATGTGAGAGCAATGAAAGATGCCATAGCCGATATTTGAGCCAGGCTTCGCACGGGGGAGGGAAGCAGATGAAGCAGGAGACCCTGGATATGATCCGCCGGATGCAGATGAACGAGGCGACCGAGCATGTTGTCTACGGCATTCTGGCAAGGGGCGCCAAGGGACACAACGGCGAAGTGCTTGCAAAGATATCTTCGGAGGAGGAGAAGCATTCCGCGATATTGGGCAAATATACCGGAGCCGCGCCAAAACCGGGGAAGCTGAATATTTTATACTACCGCATGCTCGCTTTTATTTTTGGGCTGACATTTGTCATCAATTTGATGGAGGCCGGCGAAGAGGAAGCGCAGAAGGCGTACGCCGGCATAACGTCCGAAGTCCCGGAGGCGCTTGCGGTGTATAAAGAGGAGCAGGAGCATGAAGCTGCTCTGATAGACATGATCGACGAGGAGCGGCTGAAATATATAAGCTCGATGGTGCTGGGGCTCAACGATGCGCTTGTTGAGATCACAGGCGCCCTTGCCGGATTTACTTTCGCTCTGGGCGACAGCAGGACGATATGTATGGCAGGGTTTATAACCGGAAGCGCGGCTACTCTGTCGATGGCGGCATCGGAATACCTCTCCAGGAAGAACGACCCCGGCGAGCGCCATCCCCTGAAGGCCTCGGTCTATACCGGCATGACATATATGCTTGTCGTAACGATACTTCTGCTGCCGTATTTCTTCATCGCCAGCCCTGTTATGGCGCTTGTCTTATGCCTTTTCGACGCAGGGCTTGTAATATTCATTTTTACGTTCTATGTATCGGTCGTACGCAGGGAACCTTTTAAGCCTGCGTTTCTTGAAATGATATTTATCAGCTTCGGTGTCGCGGCCCTTTCATTCTGCATCGGCTGGATCGCCAGGGTCACGCTTGGTATCCAGATGTAGGCATGACCTGTAGTTTTTTCAAGAGTTATGCGGTGCCCGATATCGAACGGCGGGGCAAAGGGGGCTTTATTTACTGCCCGGCCTTTGTCCCGCCGTATTGGACTGATAGGAGCGCTTTTTACTTCTTTTTTTTCTCCGTGATATATTTGTCTATCGCCGCCGCGGAATCCTTTCCGGCACCCATCGCGAGGATCACTGTCGCCGCCCCGGTGACTATGTCGCCGCCGGCGTAAACACCGGGAACGGAAGTAGCGCCCGTCTTCGGGTCGGCTTCGATGTAGCCCCATTTGTTGAGTTTCATCTCCGGGAACGTCGAGAGCAGGACTTTGTTTGAACCCTGTCCTATAGCCTCTATAGCGCAATCGGCCTCGACGAAGAAATCGCTGCCCTCAACAGGGACCGGGCGCCTGCGTCCGGAAGCATCCGGCTCGCCGAGCTCCATACGTATGCACTTCACGCCGCAGAGTTCTCCGTTTCCGTTGTCTACGTATTCCGTTGGGTTGGAGAGCCAGTTGAATATTATGCCCTCTTCGACGGCGTGATGATATTCCTCTATACGCGCGGGAAGTTCTTTCAGCGAACGACGATATACTATCGTAACTTCCTCGGCGCCGAGGCGTTTGGCCGAACGTGCCGCGTCCATTGCGACGTTTCCGCCGCCGATGACCGCAACTTTTTTCGACTTCTTTGTAGGTGTGTCAAAATCAGGGAATTCGTAGCCGTGCATAAGGTTGATCCTTGTAAGATATTCGCTTGCCGAGTAGACGCCGTTGAGCGTCGTGCCGGGGATGCCCTGGAAGTGCGGTGCTCCCGCGCCGACCGCGATATAGCATGCATCATACATTTCCATGATCTCCCGCATGGTTATATTCTTGCCGACCACGGCATTGCACTCTATCTCCACGCCGAGTTTCCTCATGGCGTCAATCTCCATTTTTACGATCTTTTTCGGGAGACGGAACTCTGGGATGCCATATACTAGCACTCCGCCGGCTGCATGGAGCGCCTCATAGACCGTGACCGCATAGCCCATCTTTGCGAGGTCGCCCGCAACGGTGAGGCCGGATGGCCCGGAGCCGACTACTGCGACACGTCCCTTATCTGACACTGCGGGGGCTTCGGTCTTTTGTCCGGTCTGGGCATATTTCCAGTCCGCGACGAGCCGCTCGAGTTTTCCTATCGCTACGGGTTCAAAGCCGGGCATTTTCCCGACCGTGCATAATCCCTCGCACTGAGATTCCTGCGGGCAGACGCGTCCGCAGACTGCCGGAAGGTTTGTGTATTTGTCCATTATTGCAGCCGCCTCGGGCATGTTGTTTTCCTTAACGGCCTTGATGAACCCGGGGATGTCTATGCCGACAGGGCATCCGGCGACACAGGGCCTTGTTTTGCACTGAAGGCAGCGCCCTGCTTCTTTTATGCCCTCTTCAAGGGTATATCCGAGACAGACTTCTCCGAAGTTGCCCTTGCGGACCTGAGGATCCTGCTCGGAGATAGGGGTCTTCCATTTTGAAAATGTTACAGCCATGTCGGTCCACCTACTTCTGCTTCGTATTTTTCCATTGAAATCTTTTCTTCGTCCTTATACTGGCACAGCCGCCTCATGAACTCGTTCCAGTTGACCTTGTGCCCGTCAAACTCAGGCCCGTCGACGCAGGCGAAGAAAATCTTGCCGTCAACAGTTACGCGGCAGCAGCCGCACATCCCTGTCCCGTCGAGCATCAGCGGGTTAAGGGAGACGATTATGGGGAGGCCGAGTTCCGCCGCCGCCTTTGTGCCGAACTTCATCATTATCGAGGGGCCTATGCACCAGCATTTGTCTATCTTTTCTCCGCGCTCGACGATCATCTTCATCGCCTCGGTGACCACGCCCTTCATCCCTTCCGAACCGTCGTCCGTCGTGACGATAAGCTCATCTGAGTACTTTGCACATTCATCCTTCATTATGACAAGCTCCGAGGTCCGTCCGCCGAGAATCGTGATGACCTTGTTGCCGGCGAGCTTAAGCGCCTTGATTATCGGGTAGAGAGCCGCTATGCCAACTCCGCCGCCGACCATCATTACGGTCCCGTATTTTTCCACCTCGCTGGGCTTACCGAGCGGGCCCGATATGTCAAGGATGGAGTCTCCGACATTAAGGCATGACATTGTCGCCGTTGTCTTTCCAACAACCTGGAAGATAAGGCGTATAAGCCCCTTATCCCTGTCATAATCCGCTATTGTGAGAGGTATCCTCTCTCCTTTGTCATTAACGCGCAGCACGACGAACTGGCCTGCCTGTGCGTGGCTTGCGACCCGCGATGCCTCGACCCACAGATCGAACTCTTTGGGAGCGAGCTTTTGCTTTGAAACGACCTTAAACATAGTTACCCTCCTCTAAAAATAATTGAAACTCAGAACTTTTCCCTGTTGCGATCAGAGACTTAACAGCATTTTCCCTTTTTTTCGCCATGGTCCCCGGACGGGAGCGATAGTCTGTAAAGCACTCCGACCGCCCGTCTCCCGCTTAGAATCATATGGAAGACGGAGGGAGAGTTCGGTGGAAATAATTAATATCTGTAAAATTATCAACAAACGTATGTAAATGTATAACAAAACAAGGTTATTTGCAATGCCATACCTACCTAAAATATAAACCATCCGTAAGCGAAAAAATGTTACAATGGTATGGCGGGATCGCAAATAACGGTCTTTAGATACTATTTACAATGTAAGCCGCTGTGCGGTTTTACCGGAAAGTCCCCAACAGCTCTCCAATAGGGCATAAACTGTATGATACGCGTTATAATCATAGCGGCGGCAAAAATCATATCGAAAAGAATAAAATAATTACGAT